>CBFGYX010000266.1:0-3417 GCA_965653075.1 uncultured bacterium | reverse complement strand
CCGGATTCGAGAAGACATAGTTGCCGGAAGAGGGTCCCGCCCATCGTGCCGCGGCTGCTACATTCGGGATCGACGGGTCTTCTCGGGCGTTCCTTCTAAGGAATTAAGCCATACAATTAGATCTTTTAGTCAGTACAATGATCGAATTACGACGTCCACAGGAATCGAAGTTTGCAGACGAAGTCGAACAGCGGCTGCGAGATCTCGTCGTCGCATTTCGTGTGGTGGAGGGAGACAACGGCGCCGTCGAAATTACCGATGGCTCGCAAGCTGCCGAGGGGCAGGAGGCGGTGGGTGCATTTATGGATGAACTCGACGCCGAGCTCAGGCTTGGGCGTCAGTTCCAATCGGATGCCTGCTACCTCGATCCCAATAATCCGGGATACTGCCTTTAACGGTCAGGCGGGGATATACTCCGGTGCTTCGAGTTCGACTTCGGGCCGAAGTCCGGTGATGGACTCAACCCGATCCAGCGCCTCCTGGTGACGGCCGTGGGCAAGCAAGTCGAGGACGTCGCCGTCGACGATTTCGTACCACAGTCGTTTGCGAGTCTTGAATTCGGGGTAAGTCGCAGCCATCGGCGCGCGCAGCGCCTTCATGATCCGAAGGAAGGTTGCGAATTCAGGCCCGTAGCGGTCCTCCATCTCTTGCCGCATGCGCACCGAGAGTGCGGGGGCAGCGCCGCTCGTTGAAATCGCCACCACCAGCTGCTCGCGCCTGACCACGGAACCGGCGACGAACGTGCAGTGGTCGACGTCATCCATCGCGTTGAACAGCACCTTCTCCGCCATCGCCTCCTTGTAGATAGGCGCGGTCCGAGCCGGATTAGTCTCGCTCACAATTGCCAGGAAGGCGTCTTTGAGGTCGCCCTCAACGTAGTCTCGCCGGTGCCACGTCAGACTGCCGGCTGCATCCGATGCTGCGATACGGCGCGTGGCTTCCGGCGCCACGACTTCGACCGACGCGTTGCAATCGACCAGTTCGTGAGCCTTGCGCTCGGCTTCGTGATCTCCGCCGATGACCACACAGCGCCGGCCGGAAAGGTTATTCAGAAAGATCGGGTAAACGTTCATGTCGATGGCCTGAACGGCCTGGTTCAGGCTTTTAGATGGATACCGCACTCGGTCTTGGCGCGTCCGCGCCAGCGGCCGGCGCGGGGGTCCTCGCCGGGTGCCACGGCCTGCGTGCAGGGCATGCATCCAATGCTGGGGAAGCCTGCGTCGTGCAGCGGATTGTAGGGGAGTTCGTTCAGGTGGATGTAGGACCAGACATCGTCTTCCGTCCAGAGCGCGAGCGGATTCACCTTTACGAGCTTATTCGCCTTATCCCATCCCACCACATCGGTAGCGGCGCGGAGGTGCGACTGGTCGCGGCGGATGCCGGTGATCCATGCCCTGCGGCCTGCCAAGAATTGCCGGAGTGGCTGTACTTTGCGGATGAAGCAGCATCGGTCGGGGTCGCGCTCCCAGAGCCGGTCGCCATGCTGCGCGGCCTGATCTTTGAGCGACGGCGCGCCGACACGGATGAAGCGTATGTCGAAACGCTCGGCCAGCTCGTCGCGAAGCGCGTAGGTCTCGGGGTACAGCAGGTCGGTGTCGAGATAGAAAACGCCGGCGCCCGGGTTAATCTCCGACACAAGCTGCATCAACACCACGCCCGAAGGTCCGAAGCCCGTCGCCATGACGGCATCGTCGCCAAATGTATCGTATACCCATCGCAGTGTCTCCCGCGGCGAGGCGTCGAGCAGGCGCACATTGGCCTGCGCAATAAACTCGGCATCAGGCGACGCGGCCTCGGTTTCCTCTGTCGTTGTTGCTTCCGTTCCTCTCATCACCACGTCTTCGTTGGTTGCTTAGCGTTGAACGGCGGTTTTAGATAGTTGCGATCTCGAGCGCGCCGGCTGCGACCTGCTCAGGCTCATCACTGGAATGTGCCACGGCCGCCCACGCAATGCGCTCACGGAGAGAGACTACGTCTCCGATGACGATCGTCGCCGGCGGGCGCACATGAGCAACGCGGTCGGCGATGTCGGCGAGCGTACCTTCGACCACGTCCTGGTGCGCCGTCGTCCCACGAGAAATCACCGCCACCGGCGTTTCAGCAGGGCGTCCTCCCTCAATCAAACGGCGCGTGATCTGCCGAATACGGCCGAGACCCATCAGGATGACGAGCGTGCCAACGCGCGCCAGGGCCGCCCAGTCGACGTCGTTCGCCTCAGGATCGCACGTATGGCCGGTCACCACGGTGAACGCCGTCGAAACGTCGCGATGCGTGACGGGAATACCGGCATAAGCCGGCACGCTAACGGCGCTGCTGATGCCGGGCACGACTTCGAACGGAACGCCGGCGTCGTGCAGGACCTCGCACTCCTCGCCGCCTCGGCCGAACACGAACGGATCGCCGCCCTTCAGTCTCACCACGACATGGCCTTCACGTGCGCGCGCCACGAGGATCGAATTGATCTGATCCTGGATGCGGTAATGATGCCCCGGCCGCTTTCCTACGTAGATACGCTCGGCATCAGAGTGAGCCTCGTCGAGAAGTTCGGGATGCACGAGCCGATCATACACGATGACGGTGGCGCGGCGAAGCACGCGCAAGCCTCGGAGCGTGATCAGTTCGGGATCGCCCGGACCCGCACCGACCAGGTACACCGTTCCGGGTTTAGGTTGATTGGGATGTGTGCTGTAACCGAGCGGCGACTCGGGGGGGAATGGTGTCGCGGCTCGCATCAGGATGTGGACGATGTTTCGAGTTCAAGAACGGATGAGACCGATGCGGATTCCGGCACGCGGACGCGTAGCGACAGCGGGTGACGCGGGTCGGCGTCGATGCGCTCGATGGACCCCGGCTCCCGGCCGGCGGCTTCTGCTACGGCGCGGGACGTCGCACCGACCGCCGTGCTGATGTCAGTCAACTCGGGCGGAACGCGGAGGCGGTCGAGAAAGGTGATCTCGAGCTCATCCGTGCGGACCCGGTATCGTTGCTCCAGCACATTCTCCTTATTGAAGAGCGCGACCGCTTCGTCCAGCGAACGAATTGCGAGAAGGACATTGTCTTCAAGAGAAGAGCTGAACTCACGCTTGCGGACGTATGCGAGCCCTGCTTTACCGCGGCTGAAGTCGAGATATAAATCTGCCTCGTGGCCGATCAGCATGATGCCCGGCCCTTCCGGCACATGCAGGTAATCCGCTACATCGATCCACAGGCCGCTCAGCGCATCGCGCTGAATCCAGCGGTGGAAGACCGGCACGAGTTCAGGGGGATTGATTCCGTCGGGATCCTCAAGGAAATACTTGATGCGAACTCTGGACATTGTGTCGTGACGTGAGAAGTTGAATGAGTGTGCGCTGCCGCTCAGTTTAGGTTGGTTTCCACCTTCCCGTCGTGAATAGCCGGGAGGGAGCGTCGCGGCGG
>CBFGYX010000265.1:0-3423 GCA_965653075.1 uncultured bacterium | reverse complement strand
CCGTTGTGATAGATGAAAACGTGGCCGTAGCGATGGTCGCCGAAAAGTGCGCCGCCCCGCTCGCGGATGGCCGGCGGCGTCTGGATCCAGCTCGAGGTGGTGGTATCGAACGGCTCGACGAGCTGCAGCGCTCGGTATTCTTCCTCTGTCAGGATGTCGATGCCCATTGACCGGGCCATCTCAAGCGCACTATCAGCCGGTGGATTCTTTTTGCGCCCGCGCCGAGCCTCACCGTCGTAGCAGATGCTGCGGCGCCCCTTCGGACTTTGTTTGGAGCAGTCGCAGAAGACAAATCCGTCCGTATCATCGCCGGAAAGGTCGACGTACTGGACGACGTCAGGCTCGCCGCCCGTACGCTCCATCTCGCTGATTGACCAGAGCTTTTCGGGATGAGCGTCGAGGCGTTCCCGGACGGCCTCCCAGGAGACCCCCTCGTGCCGCTGCATGTTCTTCTCGAACCGCGTGCGCAACAGTCTGATGAGCTCCGTGCGTTGGTTGGATTTCAGCGAGCGCTTGGCCATCGGTGTGCACCGGCAGATGAGTGGTTCAAGATGCCGCAAAAGTCCATATTGCGGCGGCAAATCAAGTCTAAAGAGACCTCCAAGCACAACGGGCTGTTCCTAACCGGCACGTCGTCGCGCAATGTGTGTAAAGAGGATGAGCGCTTCCGGCTAACGCAATTGTGCCAGGATTTCGGCGGCGTGCATGGTCTCGTGGTGATCCGGGCCGACCGTCTCAAGAAGGATGGCGTGAGCATCCGTCAGTACCGACTCGGCTTCTGCCGAATTTCCCGAAGCAGCAAGCGCACGGCCGAGGCCGGCGAGTCCCCGGCCGGTGTCGAAATGATGATCACCGCGAAGCGCGCGGCGGATGTCAACGCTCTCGCGGTGAAGCTCGACCGCTTCAGCCACGTGGCCCAGTTCCAACAGAACGTCGGCGAGGGCGAAAATCCGCCACGCCACGTGCATATTTTCGCGGCCGTGGATCTCCGTTCGAACCTCCGCGGCGCGCCTCAGAAACGCCGCCGCATCGCGAAGGCGCCCCTGCTGCTTGAGGATGAGCCCCACGTTGCCAAGCAGCAGCGCGGCGTCCGGACTCACCGGCCCCGACGCCGTCTCCATCACATGCAGCGCTTCGCGGAAATCCCGCTCCGCCTCGTCGAGCCGCCCCATCTCCATTCGCATCCACGCCAGATTGTTGAGCGTCATCCCGTAATCACGATTCATCCGGCCCGCGACGGAAGCGACGATATCGAGCGATAATTGCAGCAGCGAGTCGGCGCCGGCGAGGTCGCCGCGGCCATGCGGCACGAGCGCGAGGTTGTTGTACGACTCCGAGATTGCGGGATGCGAAGCGCCGTAGATCCGCAGTCGTCGTTCGAGCGATTCCGTGAGCAGTGGCTCGGCTCGGTCAAAGTCGCCGGTGTCCACGTACAGGTTGCCGAGGTTGTTGAGCACATCGGCGAGTGCAATCGGATCGCGCGCCGAAGGCGACCGGCGCCACGCCAGAACGTCCGTTAGCATGGCTTCGGCAGATTCATAATCGCCCTCGTTCATATGCACGGTGGCCAGCGCCATCCGCGCATCGGCCAGAATTTCCTCGGCGGCATCCGACTGTGCTTCCCGGATCACACCCGTCAGCACGTCCTTCGCCTCGCCGTATCGCCCCATGCGCTCGAGCGCGGCGCCGTAATGCTGTTGCGCTCGCAACGACAGGTTATGCGAGTTGAAGCGGTCGCGAGGCGCGGCTTCGACGGCCGCACGGAAAAGCGAGTCGGCCCGTTCATGATCGCCGGTAAACAGGTGCAGGTAGCCCAGGTCGAGCAGCGCGCCGACGTAGTCCGGCGTGAACTCGGTGCCTCCAAAAAAAGCGGCGCCGCGCGTGAGTAAAGGCTCGGCGGCGGCATAGTCGCCGAGCTTGAGGTACAGGTTGCCGATCAAGCGCTCGGTAAATGCCTGTACATCCGGCTGGAGGTTGGCGTCGACGAGCCGGCGGCGCCCGCTGTCGAGCAAGTCAAAGACATTCAGCGTGTCGCCCATCGTGCGGACGGGGTCGGCCTCGCGAAAGAGTGACTCCATGAACGTCATCGCCGCAGCCGAGCGTGCGGCTTGCGACTCCGCACGATCGCGTTCGCTCTTGACGGAGGCCGTGTGGAAGAAGCCGAGCCCGGCGAGAATCAACACGACACCGGCCACCGTGGCCACCTGCACGCGGTGCCTCCGCACGAATTTGCCGATCCGGTACCACGCGCCATCGCCGCGCGCGATCACCGGGAATCCGTTCAGGTAGTTGTCGATGTCGTCAGAGAGCGCCTGCGCGGATGCCGGCCTACGCTCGACGTCTGGATGCACGGCGGCAGCGGCGATGGTGTCGAGGTCGCCCTTGAGCGCACGGATAAACTGCTCGGGCGTCGTGCGGCGCTGGAAGGCAATCAATGCCAGGCGCTCGGGATCGCCCTTCAGCCGGTTGATGAGTGCGGATGGGGATGGCGGCGACTTCTCCGCGTCGCGCTCCGGGCGTATGCCGGCAAGCAGGTCATACAGCAACAGGCCGAGCTGAAACACGTCGCTGGCGGTGCTTACAACCTCACCGCGGAGTTGCTCGGGGGATGCATACTCCGGCGTCAGCCGGCGGAGCTGCGTCCGTGTGATCGGCGCGTCGGTCGTTGTGCCGTCTTCGTCGAGCAGCCCCGACGCGGCGGAATTGAGCAACTTGGCGATGCCGAAGTCGAGCAGCTTCACCACTCCATCTCCGGTGACAAGGATATTCGATGGCTTGATGTCGCGATGCACGACCAGATTCCGGTGTGCAAAATGCACCGCGCTACAGATCGTCTGAAAAAGCCGGAGCCGCTCATTGATACCGAGTCGTTGCGCGTCGCAATAGTCATCGATCCGTAGTCCGTCGATGTATTCGAGTACCAGGAACGGGCGTCCGTCATCCACGGCGCCGGCGTCGATAACCCGCGCGATGTTCGGATGTTGAAGCCCCGCCAGCAGCCGCCGCTCATGCCGGAAGCGAGCGAGCACCTCATCCGTATCCATCCCCCGCTTCACCACCTTCAGAGCTACCGCCATGTCAAAGGCTCCATCGGCACGTGAGGCGCGATAGACCTTCCCCATTCCCCCCTGACCAATCACGCGGTCGATCTGATAGGAGCCGACAATTGAACCGGGCGGCAGACCGTCGTCATGGGCCGGCCAGTCGATCTGGGCGACGAGCGCCTGCACATATCCGTCGACAGACTCTCCGAGCGTCGCGCCGGCATCGGCCTCCAGCTTCAGTAGCTCCTCGACCTGTCGGAAGAGTTCCGTGTCATCGCCGCATGCTGTGCGGAGGAACGACATGCGCTCCGACACCGCCCGTTCGAGCGTCTCGGCGAACAAGGCGTCGATCCGGCGCCAGCGCTCCGCATCAAGGCTT
>CBFGYX010000264.1:0-3425 GCA_965653075.1 uncultured bacterium | reverse complement strand
CGATTCTGGCTGGCGCGGACGCTCGTCGCCAACGGCGCACGCGCAGAGGCGCGCGGATTGAGAAACCTGAGGAGCCGACTTACGGCCGCGAGTCAGTATCCGTTTCTCATAAACTACAATTTTATTAGACCTTACCGATAATTAGAACTTACTGATTATCAGACCTTGCTGACGTGCACCATGTTGGTCCGCCCTTTGGCCGGAAGCGGCATGCCTGCCATGACGACGATATATTCACCCGGCCGAACCAGTCCGCTTTCCGACAGCATCTTATGGACCAGCTTCACGCCTTCGTCGGTATCCTTCTGGAAAGGGATGGCGAACCCGGTCGTTCCCCAGACCAGTTTCAGCTGTCGGACCACGCGTTCGTCGTCGGTGAAGGCATAGACCGGCATCGACGGTCGGTGGCGGGCGACTGAGCGGGCCGTGTTTCCGGTCGCGGTGAGGCAGGCGACGGCTGCCGCCCCAATCTGCTCTGCGAGTTCGAACGCGGTATAGCTGACGGCCGCCGTGATCGCCTCGGAGTCATTGCTCCGCGGCGGGCGGAACTGCGGGCGGCTCTGGTACTCCCAGTCTTTCTCGGCTTCCTCGATGATGCGCGACATCACCTCGACCACGCGGACGGGATGCCTGCCCATCGCCGTCTCGCCGGAGAGCATGACGGCGTCAGAGCCGTCCAGTACGGCATTTGCCACGTCGCTGGCTTCGGCGCGCGTGGGGCGCGAGTTCTCGATCATGCTCTCGAGCATCTGCGTGGCCGTGATGACCGGCTTGGCCGACGCCAGACACTTACGGATGATGGATTTCTGCGCGGATGGTACCTGCGCGATGGGCATCTCAATCCCGAGGTCGCCGCGGGCCACCATGATGCCATCGGATTCAATCAGGACGTCGTCGAAGCTGCGCACCGCTTCCGGCTTTTCGATCTTGGAGAGGATGGTGACGCGGCTGCCGGCGTCTCGCACGCGCTTGACGAGACTCCGCACATCCTGAGGATCGCGCACGAACGACAAGGCGATGATGTCCACCCCGTGCTCGAGGCCAAAGTCGAGGTCCTTCAGATCTTTCTCGGTGAGAGAGGGCGTGCTGGTACGAATGTTCGGGAGGTTGACGCCCTTGCGGGACCGCAGCGGCCCTCCGACCACAACCTCCGTCACCACATCGCGCCCGTTAATTTCGACGATCTCAAGCTCGATATGGCCATCGTCAATCAAGATACGCCCGTTCATATCGACGTCTTCCGCGAGGGTGTCGTAGTTGACGTGAACGCGCGAAGCCGTGCTCTCGGCAAGCTTCTCGGGCGTCAGAATGACCCGGTCTCCCCGGTTCAGAATCACGTTGTCGTTCTGGACGACGCCGATACGGATCTTCGGCCCTTGCAAATCCTGAAGGATGGCTACTTCCTGCCCTTCTGCATCCCCGGCCTCCCTCACGAGATTGATCATGCGGAGGTGATCGTCCTGCGTGCCGTGCGAGAAGTTGAGCCTCGCAACGTCCATCCCAGCTCGGATGAGTTGGCGAATGGTATCAAGATCTGAACTTGCCGGTCCAAGGGTACAGACGATCTTCGTACGGCGGGGCATGCGTGTCCTGCTAAGTTGTTTTTCGGGGATCGGTACTTAAATGCTGCTACCGGAGGCAGGTGTGGCATCCGGGCGTGCGAGCCTACATCGAATAGAGCTAACGTCGAATATAGGCGAAGTGATGCTATCTAAAGTAGCTGATATGATCACCGCATGATCATTAATCAGTAGCAGCAAGCTGATTTCTTACGCGCCGCCGCTCGTTGTTACGTTGCAGCGCGGTCGTGATCATCATTACTTCTGCGATGTTGTCCAGGGTGAGTACGCCGACAAGCCGGCCGCTTCGCACCACAGGGGCTGACGTCCGGCCCTCCTCCTGCATTCGCATGAACGCCTGATCGAGCATGACGGAGTCCTCAATCGGCGCGCTCTCAATACCTTCGACATCACGTATGCGCGTGGTCAGGCCATGATCTTCCAGCGCCTTCATCAGACGTTTCCGCGTTAGCATCCCGACGACCTCATCGTCTCGAATGATCGGGAAACTCTGGTCGGAGCTGCGCAGCAAGCGTTCGACGGCAACGTCGAGCGTGTCGTCCGGGTCGAGCATTTCGAATCGAGTGAGCATTGCACGGCGCACGGAGATGCCTTTCGTAACGGAGCGCAGGTCGGCGTAGCGCGCTTCCTGCTGCGCGCCGAAGTACACGAACAGCGCGATGAACAGCAAGATGGGGTTGAAGGAGACGACCCCCATAACCGCGAACAACAGCGCCATCCCCTGGCCCACGCCGGCCGCGAGTTCGGTTGCACGCGTGTAATCCATCTTCGATGCGAGCAACGCGCGCAGCACCCGCCCACCGTCCATCGGGAATGCGGGTAGCATATTGAACGCCACAAGCACCACGTTCATCCAAAAAAGCGTCGCCCAAAAGCCCGCGCGAAGATCGAACAGGTTGGCCGGGCGTATGCTCATACCCGACGCCACGATGATCACCAGCAGCACAAACGCGATACCCACGTTCACCGCAGGTCCTGCAACAGCGATCCAGAACTCCTTGGCCGACTCTTCGGGGATCCGCTGGAGCCGCGCCACCCCGCCGATCGGATAGAGGGTGATGTCGCGCGTGGGGACGTCGAAGCGTCTGGCGGCAAGTGCATGGCCGAGTTCGTGCAGCACCACGCAGATAAAGAGTGCCATCACCATCGCGATGCCGAGCACGGCCAGCGCCGGCTCCAGGCCCCTCATCCCAAAAAACACTACGAGGCCGATGATCAGCAGACCGAACGTCCAGTGCAACTGGATGTCGATCCCGGCGATCGTAATGAGTCTGATAGATCCTTTCATGCTCGTTGTGAGGCGCGGGAGATGTTCAGGCTGTCGGTGCTGCGAGCTACGAAGCACGCGCCCGCCGGGCCATACTGATGGAGGTGGCGGCGTTGATGATACACGCGAGCAGCGTCGATGATGCCGTCAGCGGGCACCCTCAGCCGGCCAGGTGCGGTAGAAGCATGTGCGCTCGCCCGTGTGGCAGGCCGCACCGTGCTGGATAACTCGAAACAAGAGCGTGTCGCCGTCGCAATCGACCCGAGCGTCGACCACATCCTGATAGTGGCCGCTCGTGTCGCCTTTGACCCACACCTCACCACGCGACCGGCTCCAGTACGTCATGCGGCGCGTCTCGAGCGTCTGCCTGAGCGTAGCCTCGTTCATATACGCCAGCATCAGGACCTCGAGGGAGTCGGCATCCTGTGCAATTACAGGGACGAGGCCGTCGCTACCGTAGCGGACGACCGACAGGATATCCAGGACGGCATCGTCGGACAAGGGAGTTTTCATGGAGGTAGAAGTGCGTGTAAACAGTCGGTTGGGCGAAGCGTAGCACTGGAGAAAATGTACCCCGC
>CBFGYX010000263.1:0-3435 GCA_965653075.1 uncultured bacterium | reverse complement strand
AGAACGTCCTCTTCGACGGGCGCACGGGCGAGGTGCAGGTTTCCCCGGACAACCAGTTCAAGGCCAAAGGCGACACCGCGCTGGTCTGCCCGAACGCCAACGGCGGCAAGAACTGGCCCGCCGGTGCGTACAGCCCGCTGACGAACACCATGTACTACCCGCTGCAGAACACCTGCGCGCGGGTCGAGGCCAACATTGCCTCGCGGCGCGAGCGCTCGCGAGGTTTGTCCGACGCACCGTTGCCGTTAACCTTGCGTCCACGTGGGCCACGCCGCGCTTCGTCTTTACCGGCGGCGGCTTCGGCCTGGGCCTCGAGGATTTGATAAATGAGGTCCTGCTTGCGGAGACCAGAAACGCCGGTCAGGCCGATGTTACGTGCGAGGTCCTTGAGGTCGGCAAGTTTTTTTTCTTGCAGATCGGAGATTTTCATGAATCAGAGGTGGGAAATCGTAAGCTGCATCGACCGGCCATGGCAGAAAACCATTCGCCGCTGCGCGGCTGTGGCCGATCACTTAAAGGTGAGATCGTGTCGGAGATAAAAGGAGGCAGTCCGCTACGGGATGCAAACGACTGATGAGGTCGGGGAGGGAGACCTCCGGAAGCCCTGCGAAATGCTCGCTCGAGAGAAACGATTTGAGGAGGACGCAGGGCACGGTGCACCGAGGGCTCGGCGCTGAATGGTCAAGATAGCGCGCCCAATCCTCATTTCCATCAGCCTCGTCCGCCCGTGTGGGAAAAATCCGTTAAGCGGTTACTATGCTTTCAGAGCTTTAGCGGCCAGGAGATGCGATCCGGCAATTAGAACCGGGTGCCCAGCTATATCGCGGTGATCCGGGAGCTCCTTCAGGCTTTCCAGAACTAATGCCGAAACGCCCCGCTGTGCCAATTGGTCCCGCAATTCCGCCGCGTTCCACGCGCGTTTGCTGTCGACGTCCGTTATAAACACACGCGGTGGAGGCCCTGCCGTATCATCAAGCAAGACGCGTGCCACCGCATCGAGATCCTTGTCTTTCATGAGCGCGAGCACGAGCGAGATCGGCTCATTGATCGTCGAACGCATATATCGTAACGCGGCAGCAATGCCCTCCGCGTTGTGCGACACATCGACGACTACGCGCGGGTCTTCACGGATTGTCTCAAGGCGGCCTCGCAGCCCCGTCCGCGATCGCACATCTCTCAGCGCCCGCTGAACGACAACAGGATCCAGCTGGGGAAGAACGGCCTCCGCGGCGAGGACCGCCGTCGTGGCGTTGCGCGGCTGGTGTTCACCGGCCAGATCAAGTTGAAGGCGGCCGTAGCTGCGCACGTCCGTGGCCAGATCGAAGCTGATGCCGGCATCAATTGCCCGAACATCCGTGACGCGTGCATCATCGGCCTTCCGCAATGCGACGCCACGCTCGCGGGCGATTTCCTCAACCACATGCAACGGACCCGGCTCGGTAATGCCGGTGACAACGGACACACCGGATTTGACGATGCCGGATTTCTCCGCGGCGATGGCTTCGAGTGTGCTGCCCAGCAGGTCAGTGTGCTCGAGAGATACGTTCGTGATAACGGACACCTCCGGCAGGATCACGTTCGTGGCGTCGAGCCGACCTCCAAGCCCCACCTCCACGACGGCAATGTCGACCTCACGATTTGCGAAGTAGTCGAAGCTGAGCGCGACCGTGGCTTCGAAAAAGCTCGCTCCAACCTCTGCAATTACGCGTTGATAGCGCGCTACGGATGCATCAAGCCAGTCGGTCGTGGCAGGAACTCCATCAACACGCATCCGCTCGGTCACGTCGAGCAGATGAGGCGAGGTGTGGAGTCCGACGCGCAAGCCAGACTCCATCAGGATCGCCGCAATCATCGACGAAGTCGACCCTTTGCCGTTGGTACCGCCGACGTGGACACTGCGGAAGCGCCTGTGCGGATTCCCCATCGCATCGAGCAGTTTGTTGATCCGCTCAAAGCCCGGTGCATACGCGGCGGCTCCGCGATGTGCGAAGCCCGGAAGCGAAAGCAAAAAATCGCGCGGGGTCAGGTCTGATGTCACGGCAAGCGATGGATGAGGCGGTCGCCCCCGTCGGCGTGCTCGAATCTCAGCCGGATGGTCGCCTCCGGTAGTAGATGCTCGATCTTTTCAGGCCACTCAATCAGGCAAATGCCGTCGCCAAATAGATATTCGTCAAGGCCGACGTCGATCAACTCCTCGGCCGACTTTGCCCGGTATGCATCAAAATGGTACACCGGGACGGGCGCGTTGTACTCGTGGATGATGGTGAACGTCGGGCTCGACACATCCCCGCCGTCTCCGCCGACGGCAACTACGAAGCCGCGCGTAAATTCGGTTTTACCGGCGCCGAGGTCTCCGTAGAGAGCGACAACGGCTCCGGCTTCGCATTCTTTGGCAACGGCGGCCGCCACGGCGTGCGTGTCGGCCGGTAGCACGGAGCGAATACTGGCTCCTGCGTCAAAATGGATTTCAGAAGGGGATGTCACGTCGGCAATGATGGGTGTCGATGCGGGTTTCACCTCGATCGTGGGCGCATCGTGAGTACGGGCAGGATCATCTCCTCGAGGGAGGCACCGCCATGCTGAAACGTGTCTTTATAGAGGTTCTGATACTTGTTGTAGTTCGTCGGATAGACGAAGTAGTAATCCTCTTTGGCGATGATGAAGTTGGTGCTCGCCTGATCTTTCGGCAGCCCGTAGCGCTCGGGATCGCGCACGAGGATGGCATGCCGCTGGTCGCACTTAAGGTTGCGGCCGTACTTGTATCGAAGCGCCGTCGACGTGTCTCGATCGCCGATGACTTTTGTGGGATGCAGGCTGCGAATGGCCCCATGGTCGCTCGTGATGATCACCGTGCAGTCCATCGAAGCGAGGTCGCGGAAGGCCTGGTAGAGCCATGAGTGTTCGAACCAGGTGCGTGTCAACGCACGGTACGCCCGCTCGTCGGGGGCGATCTCCTTCAGCACGTCCGAATCTGAGCGCGAGTGCGCCAGGATGTCGACGAAGTTGACGACGATGGCGCTCAAGTCGCTCTGCGTGTAGTCAGTCACGTTCTGCGCAAAATCACGCCCGTCCTGCGTGCCTACGAGCTTTTCGTACCGCAGCCGAGCCTCGACGCGTCGGCGCTTCAGCAGGTCGGACAAGAATTCTTCCTCGTACCGGTTGCGGCTATGCTCATCCTGCGCGGCCTCTTCCCAGCGACCCGGGAATCGCCGGGCGAAATCCACCGGCAGCAGTCCGCTGAAAATGGAGTTGCGGGAAAAGGGCGTCGCCGTGGGAAGAATCGAGTAGTGGAACTGCTTCTCGATATCGAACAACGGCGCAAGCAGTTTCTCGAACTCCAGCCACTGATCGTACCGCATGCAGTCTATCAGGAAGAAGATGACCGGCCGTTTGCCGACCTCGGGGAGCACGAAACGTGGCATTACTTCATGCGAG
>CBFGYX010000262.1:0-3440 GCA_965653075.1 uncultured bacterium | reverse complement strand
GAACACGCACCTCACGATGTTGAGCTCGACCCACCGAGTCGTGCCGGCGACAACTCGGCCGCCGTCAGGTAGTACCATCCGTCGACCTTAGTGCGCAGGCCGGGCCCGCCAGCCGCGACCGCTACGGGGCGGACTAACCGTCTTAGATATGACAAGAGGCGTGGTTCAGCATTGTCGCTGGCGACCACGAGGAGAGTTGAAAGAACGGAGGAGGCAGGCGCGGCTTGGCATCGTAGGATCGCAACGATCCCATGCCTGAATACCCAGCCCGGCTACAGCATCGGGAACGGCCGATGTGCAGGTCGCCCGCAAGCAGGATTCTCACGATGAAAGCGGTGTGGTGATGGAGGGTTAGTACGCGGACGGCCCAGGCTACGTATTAACAATGACAGGTGAGTGTCAGCAGGGTGTAGTGGTCGTGCCTGAAGTTAATCAATACGGGGACTCAGTTCCGGCCGTACGAGTCTGTTGCGCCAGCCGACGTCTTCAATCTTGACGGATGTCTTATAGCTTCTGGCAATTCCTGCCTGACTCCGTTATCTTGGATTTGAAGCGTTTCATATTGGTTCGTATCTGTCGGATTCGTTCCAGCTGATGATCCTTGGGCCGATTGGTCATCTCAGCAGAAAGCGCTCCCCATCCCTCAACAGCTGTAAATGGCATGTCATTTTTGAAATACGCGGTTGCCTCGTGCCTATTCATCGCGGTCGTCCTCTCCGCGCCGAAGCTCCATGCGAAGGAAGCTGCGCCCGCCGCGTCTATCGAAAGTCCGGACGGCCGCGTCGCCGTTAACATCGAGATGGGCGATCAGGGCGTACCGTTTTACCGCGTTCTGCTGAACGGCCGGGAGCTGGTCGAACGCTCGCCGCTCGGGCTTGTGACCTCGCTTGCCTGGTGGGATCGCGACCTGAGTCTGGTCGATGCGGGAAGCCTCGAGCGGGTGGAAGATCGGTACGTGCTTCGGCACGGTAAGCAGAGCGACGTCACATACGAGGCGAACCGCCGCGTCGTACGACTTGCGAATCCGGACGGCCAGATGCTCGACGTCGTCTTTCAGGTTTCGAATGACGGCCTGGCATTTCGGTACGAGATCCCGGAGCAGGGCGGCGAAGCCGGCCCGATTACGGCGCACCGCGAGCTCTCCGGGTTCCGCTTCTCGGTCGACACCCGGTCGTGGCTCATGCCGATGGACCACCCGCTAACCGGCTTCGCGAATACGAACCCGTCGTACGAAGCACACTACACGCCCGGCGACCCGGTCGGTGCGAGCTCTCCTCGACATGTGGGCTGGGCGTTTCCGGGCCTTTTCCAGCGCGAAGGCGTGGGCTGGGCGCTGGTAACGGAAGCGGGGCTCGATGAGTCATTCGTGGGAACGCGGCTCGTAGCCGATGCCGATCGCGGGCTTTACCGCATCTCCTTCCCCGACCGCGGTGAGGGAACGGGCCCGGACGACCCAACAAACCCGTCGTTTGAGCTACCGTTTGACTCGCCGTGGCGCGTGATCATCGTGGGCGAGACGCCCGGCCCGATCATCGAGTCGACCCTTGTTACAGACGTCAGTCCGGCGGAAGCATTCGACGGCGACTGGATCCGCCCGGGCAAAGCCGCGTGGAGCTGGCTGCCGCTCAAGGATGATTCGGTCGTGCCGGATGTCCAGCGCGAGTTTGTTGATATGGCGGCCGAGTACGGGTTCGAATACGTACTTGTGGACGCACTGTGGGATGTCCAGATCGGGTACGATGGTATCCAGGAACTGGTCGATTATGCCCGCGGCCGTGGCGTTGAGATCATCGTCTGGTACAACAGCAACGGGAATTACAACGACGCGCCGCAGTCGCCGCACGACCGAATGCACGAAGAATCGGTGCGGCGAGAGGAATTCAAGCGGATCCAGGACATCGGGATCACGGGCGTCAAGGTCGACTTCCTCGGTGGTGACAAACAGTCGGTCATCAAGATGTACCTCGACATTCTGCGGGATGCTGCCGACCATAATATCACCGTCAATTTCCACGGGGCCACGCTGCCGCGCGGCTGGAATCGTACCTATCCCAATTACATCACGGTCGAAGCCGTCCACGGCTATGAGATGATCACCTTCGACCAGGGGGCCGCCAACCTCGCGCCGCGCCACGGAACCGTCCTACCCTTCACCCGAAATGTTGTCGGACCGATGGACTTCACACCGACGATGCTTACCGACACGGTTGGTACGTCGGTGCGCCGGACGAGCAATGCGTATGATCTCGCGATGCTCGTGGTCTTCGAATCGGGCATTCAGCATCTCGGCGTGACGCCGGAGGTCATGGCCGCGCAGCCGGACTTCGTGACGTCCTTCATCAGCGAGGTACCGGCCGCGTGGGATGAGACGCGTTTCGTGGAGGGCTTCCCCGGCGACTATGTGGTGCTTGCACGTCGTCTCGGCAACCGCTGGTACGTGGGAGGGCTCAACGGCAACGATGCGCCGAAATCGATCAGGCTCAACCTGCCGTTTCTGAATGGCGCATGGCGCGGAACCCTCATCAGCGACGGCGGGGATATACGAAGCTACAACCACACCACGGTCCGCCCGGGAGACGAGGTGACGATGCTCGGAAACGGCGGCTTCGTGTTGATGATCGATGAATAGCGGGATGGAAGACCGCACGCTCCTCCGTCCGGTCTTATTGTAGGGCGTACCGTTTCGCAGGCCCTTGGCTGACAAACGGCGCGATGCCCGAATCTTTTCCAGTATCGCAGGACAGAAACGCGGCGCCTGTTCTTTTTAGGGTGCCAGACATACGAACCAGCCTGAACATCCATTCATGCACATCACAGGATTTCTGCAGGTAGGCGTGAGACGCACCGTCTCCTCCGTTCTTTCAACTCTACTCGTGGTCGCACTTCTGTTTGCCAGTGCAGGCTGTGACGCCGCTGAGCAGGACGTTGCGCGGACGGCGTCTTCCGATCCCAGCTTCGAGTGGTTCGAATACACGGGCAACGACGTCATCTTCGCCGACAGCGTTGCCGGCCCGGGCGAGTACCAGAACCCGATCCTTACCGGTTTCTATCCCGACCCGAGCATCGTCCGCGCGGAGGACCAGTACTACTTGGTAAACTCGACCTTTACGTACTTCCCCGGCATTCCGATTTTCCGGAGCGGCGACCTCGTCAACTGGGAGCAGATCGGCAACATCATCGACCGGCCCGATCAACTTGATTTCAGTGACATCGGCACCTCGCGCGGCATCTTCGCACCAGCCATCGAATACAACGACGGCCTCTTCTACCTGCTGACAACGTGCGTCGACTGCGGCGGCAACTTCGTGGTGACAGCCGAGGACCCGGCCGGACCGTGGTCAGACCCGACCTGGCTGCCTGAAGTGGGCGGCATCGATCCGTCGCTCTACTTTGACGATGACGGCCGTGCATGGGTGCTCAACAACGACGCACCGATCGGG
>CBFGYX010000261.1:0-3456 GCA_965653075.1 uncultured bacterium | reverse complement strand
GATCGTCAGGATCGGCGCGTCGAGCTGAAGGAAGCCGCGCTCCTGAAAAAACTGATGGATGGACATGGCGATGCGGTTGCGAATCCGCATGACGGCCCACGGCCGGCGGCTGCGCAGCCACAGGTGCCGGTTGTTCATGAGGAACTCGATCCCGTGCTCCTTGAGCGTTATGGGATACTCCTCGGCCTGTGATATGAGCTCTACGCGCTCGGCCTGGATCTCATATCCCCCGACCTGCCGATCGTCCTGCCTGACATTGCCTGTTATCGCGAGCGCGGTTTCCTGTGTGGCGTCTTCCGACACCTGCCACGACGCTTCGTCAACGGCGTCCTGCGTCACCACACACTGACAGAGTCCGGTGCCGTCACGAAGAACGATGAAGTTCAACCCCTTCGAGCCACGCTTATTGTAGAGCCATCCCTTAATCGTCACCGCCTCATCGACGTGGGATGAAAGCTGGTCGATGTACGTCGGCTCGCCGCCGATCTTTGTTGATTCTGACATGCTTATTGATGATAAATCGTACGAGATGTTGATCATCGTACGGGTCTGCCTCAATGGTTTGGCCGCTCCGGATTATTGACCGCTCCGGATTACTGCTGCGTCGAAGCTACAAAACCGCCCGCAACACGATCGCGCCGCAGATATGATTTTTGCATCATCCGTCGTTGCGCCTGAACGTCTGGGCCCCGTCGATTGAGAATGCCCTGCTTTCCAGATCGTATTTCCACTCTTCGATGGTAAAAGCATCCTGGCCGACCTCGATGACGTTGAAGAAGTTAGTGTCACGGTTGGAGTGGCGGCCGCGGCTGCTCGTCGCCGTACCCGCGCTCGCGATAACGACGCGGTGCCCCGCGGGGCTAACGGGCAGCGGCTCGATGTGGGATACGTGCAAATGACCGCATAAAATCAGGTCGATACCCTGGCGGCTGGCCGTGACGAGCGTCTGGCGGGCATTCCGGGCGATGTCGTGCGGCCCGAGTGCTTGAATACGGGTCAGGTGATGATGCACGACCAGTACTTTGAAAATCCCGGCCGACGTCCCGTCAAAGTGGTCGTCGATCGTTCGCCGCATCTCGCTTCCGATGCGGCCTCCCTTGATTGTCCGACCGTGCGCCGAGTTGACTCCCAGCACCGACAGCCCGTCCTCTACGAACGCCGGTGCAAGATCGGTCGACACGTATCGACGATATCGCTTCAGCGGATTGAAAATCCGCGATACCGGCCGCCACCACGGATATACATCGTGGTTGCCGGGCACAACGAGCACCGGTGCCTCGATCGCATCGATCATCTCGGCTGCGGCCTCATACTCGTGCGGTCGGGCGCGCTGGGTGAGGTCTCCGCTGATTGCCACCAGCGTCGGCCTGCGTCGATTCAGTTCAGCAACCAGCGCATCCACAATGCGGGGATGGGCAATCTTGCCGAAGTGTAAATCAGAAAGATGTACGATGGTCATGGATCGAACGAGCGGACTGTCTCCTACAAATGAAAAAGCCCCGAGCTGTGATCCCCGGGGCCTTTTCAATTTCCATGATGTCGGCTCAATACGCCGTGTGCTCGGCGATCAGAGCAGCATGTTCATCGGCTCCTCGAGCAGACTGCGGACGGTCGTGAGGAACTCCGCGCCCGTCGCACCATCGACCAGCCGGTGATCGCACGAGAGCGTAAGCTTCATGCGCTTGCCGGGAACGACCTCACCATCCTTGACAACTGGAACGTCGCGGATTGCGCCAATCGCGAGGATGCAGCTGTTCGGTGGGTTGATGATGGCCGTGAACTCCTCGATACCAAACATGCCGAGGTTGCTGGTCGAGAAGGTTGATCCTTCCCAGTCCGACGGCTCAAGCTGACGATCGCGTGCCCGAGTAGCCAGATCACGCGTTTCCGCGGCAATTTCGGACAAGCCTTTCCGGTCTGCATCCCGGATCACCGGCGTCAGCAGACCTTCATCGATAGCCACTGCTACGGCAACGTGGACGTCTTCGTGGTAACGCACAACCCCTTCGTCTTCCAGGTAGGATGCGTTGACCGCCGGATGACGCCGCAGCGCGATCGCACTGGCTTTCGTGATCAGGTCGTTGAAGGAAATCTTCGACTGACCCTGCTGCTCTGCCACCTCGTTGATCTGCTTCCGGAACGCGACGGCGCGTTCCATATCAACATCGGCGGTGAGGTAGAAGTGGGGTGAGCTGTACTTGCTCTCGGACAAGCGCCGCGCGATCGTCTTGCGCATCTGCGAAATGCGCTGATCTTCGTAGCGACTTCCGGCAGCAGCCGGCGCCGGCGCACGAGACGGGGCTTCGGCAGGAGCAGCCGCTTTGGCCGGCTTGTCCTGGTCGATGAGCGCCTCGATATCGCGCTTGACGATGCGACCTTCAGGCCCCGAGCCCTCGACCTTGTTCAGGTCGATATTGTGCTCACCCGCCATCCGACGTGCCAGCGGCGACGATTTGACGCGGTCTCCGGCTTCCTGAACGGCTGGGGCTTCTTCAGCAGGAGCTTCCGCAGCGGGCTCTTCTTCCGCAGCAGGTGCCTCGGCCTTGGGCTTGGCATCTGCTTCACCGGCAGATCCGCCGTACTGGGCCAGGACATCCGAGACATCCTCCCCTTCATCCCCAAGAACGGCGATCAGACCACCGATGGGTACGGCGTCGCCTTCGGCAATGAGCCGCTTTAGCAGCACGCCATCGTCGTATACCTCCAGGTCCATCGTCGCCTTGTCGGTCTCGACCTGCGCGATGACATCCCCTGCGGACACACTTTCACCTTCCTCGGCCAGCCACGCTACGAGGACACCTTCCTCCATGGTGTCGCTCATTTTCGGCATTTCTACCGGAATCGCCATAACGGGTAATCAAGTTTGGAATTGTCGTTTCGGGCAGAACTCGGCCGCAATGCCTGCTGACGGGAACGGCGCCCCGTGCAAGGCTTCGCGAACGATCAATCGACGTACATCACCTGCTTGCACGCCTTGACGGTGTCTTCAGCGCTCGGCATGTAGTACTCGATCAGGTTCTTAGCATAAGGCGCAGGGACGTCCTTTGCAGTAACACGTTTGACCGGCGCATCAAGATAATCGAACGCACGCTGTTGCACCTGGAAGGCAATCTCCGACGCCACGCTCGCGTACGGGTTACTCTCATCCACAACAACAAGGCGGTTGGTCTTCTTGACCGACTCGATGATCGTATCGATGTCGAGCGGGCGGATCGTGCGCGGGTCGATGACCTCAGCGCTGTAGCCCTCCTTCTCCAGCTCCTCGGCGGCCTGCATAGCCAGCCAGTAGCTCTTGCTGTGCGCCACGATGGTCACGTCCTCGCCCTCACGGGCAATGCGCGCCTTGCCGATGGGGATGACATAGTCCGCGTCATCCGACACCTCGCTCGCGTACGGGTTGCTCTCATCCACAACAACGAGGCGGTTGGTCTTCTTGACCGACTCGATGATGGTATC
>CBFGYX010000260.1:0-3457 GCA_965653075.1 uncultured bacterium | reverse complement strand
GGTCGTACGCCAGACCGGTGTGAGTGATGTCGAGGCCTTCGATGTCCGTCACAATGGCGATTACATCACCCGCCTGCAGTCCGTCATACGCGGCACGTGTTTCGCGTTTCGGAATGTAGAAGAAGCTGACTTCCGCGAGCTCTTCTTCCATCTCACGAATGCAGGCGAACATCTCATCGTCATCAGCCAGCCGCGGATAGCGGTCTCTGTTCTGGGACATGAAGTTGATCCGCTTGTCAAGAGGACGCCCGCCTATCGCCTCAGTCACGTCGACAACGGTACCCCGCGCCTCATTGTCAGATATCCACTCCGAAAAATAGTGGATGCGCGAGCAGTAGTCACCCATCTCGCCGCCGCGGTAGCGCATATCCGCTACATTATGCCGGAAGGTCTCCTCGCTGAAATCGCCGTGCTCGATGCCGCGGGCCATGGCCAGCGTCGTCTCCACAAATGTCACGCAATCAAACCCGTCCAGCCGGCAGATGAGCGTCTCCTCACCAGGTACGTCGAGAATCCCCGTGACATACGGCTTGCGATGGAAGAACTCGCCCATCACCTGCATCACCTCGCCAATCGGCCGGCGTGCGAGGTCATGTTCACGGGCATATGCCATAGCCTCATTGAACAGGCGGCGGCTCGTCGCGTCCATCTCATAGGGAAGGGTTCGCGTCTGCTCCACAGTGGTCGTGTCAAGCGCCGTGGGCTCGCTCGGGGGAGCATCGGACGTCCCACACCCCATGAGGAGAGCAAGCAGGAGTAACGTGGTCATTTGAATGATACCGTTCATCGAATCAAGGTCAGAACATCTTCTGTCAACACATCCGGCCATACCGCCGGCACGTTCATGGCTCGGCTGAGACGCACCTCGTAATCGAGCCGAGGTATCGCCACGGCTCCGAATTGTGCGAGGTGAGGCGTCACGAACTGGACGTCGAGTAGCGACGCACCTGCGGCTTTCAAACGCGCGACGAGGTGAACAAGTGCCACCTTACTGGCATTCGTCGACCGGTGAAACATGGATTCCCCAAAAAACGCACCCCGGATCATCACGCCATAGAGGCCGCCCGCGAGTTGAGCGTCTTCCCAAACCTCAATACTGTGTGCGAAACCGAGCCTGTGCAACGTTGAGCACGCCTTGATGATCTCGTTCGAAATCCACGTCTCTTCCCGATCTGCGCAGGCCCCCACCACGTCGTCGAACGCTTCGTTCGAGGAAATGCGGAAACGCCCGCTGCGCACGAGTTTCGACAAGTTTCTACTGACATGAAAGGTCTCGAGCGGGATGATACCTCGTGGATCGGGAGCGTACCAGTATATCTGGTCGTCCTCATCGGGGTCGGCCATGGGGAAGATGCCGTTAGCGTATGCGTTGATGAGGATCTCCGGCGTGAGAACGATGCTCGCTTGGCTGTCCATACTGCTGGCTGTATCTTCCGCGGCTCATAAGAATGCTGTGACCATGACGCCCCCACGCGCACAACGCTTTCGCGCGAAGATAGGAGAATCGACGTTCGACCTCACGCTCGATGAGGACGGGGTGCGAATCGGTGAGCGTCTCGTAGACGCGCACATCGAACCTGAGGGCGGCGACAGGTACGCGCTGATGATCGGCAACCGAACGTACTCGGTCGTATTCGAACCCCCTGCATCGAGGGGAGGTTCGACCGTACTGTATTTGGACGGACACCGGTACTCGGTGGATCTGCAGAATGCAAAGGATCTACTCCTCGAGCGGTTCGGGATGACGAGTAACGTGACGAATGGGAAGCAGGAAGTCACGGCGCCAATGCCCGGACTGGTCGTGCGCGCGCTAGTCGAGCCGGGTGATGAGGTTTCGGAGGGCCAGGGGTTGCTCGTGCTGGAAGCCATGAAAATGGAGAACGAATTGAAGGCGGCGTCATCGGGAACGGTCGATATCGTTCATGTAGAAGCGGGAACGGCCGTGCGTAAGAACGACCTGCTGATCACTTTTGCAGAGCGCTGAGCGATGAAAGTTCTCGTCACGGGGGCGACGGGCATGGTCGGTGCCGAGCTGACCCGACAGTTACTTGCCGAAGGTGTCGACGTGCGCATCCTGCGCCGCCAGTCGAGCGATGTCTCGTTGCTCGGGGAAGCAGCGTCCGCAGTGGAGCACGTCATTGGAGATGTGACGGATGCGGCCTCGCTTACCGAGGCGACTCGGGGCGTCGCGCACATATACCATTGCGCGGCATTTGTCGGGATGGGGCCGGGTGTGAGCCGCGCCGCCCTCGATGATGTTAACGTCGGCGGCACGGCTAACGTCGTAAACGCGGCGCTGCGCAATGGAGTGAGCCGCCTCGTGCACACATCAAGTATGGCGGCATTCGGGCGGCCTGAATCATCGTCGGATTTCATCGATGAGAACACAACCTGGCACACCTCGAAAAACAACACCGCATACGCACGCTCGAAATATCATGCGGAGCTGGAAGTACTGCGCGGCGTAGCCGAAGGCCTGGACGCCGTCATGGTGAATCCGGCGCTGGTCTTCGGACATGCTCGTCCGGGTGAGAACACGCGCGAGATCGCCGAGAAGATCAAAGCGGAAAAGCTGCCCGGTATTCCACGTGGGGGAACGGCCGTGGTCGACGCACGGGACGTCGCGACGGGGCTACGCCTGGCGATGCTAAACGGACGTACCGGCGAGCGCTACTTCCTCGGCGCCGAGAACTTGAGTTGGGCTTCAATCATCACGACGCTTGCCGGCGCCATCGGCGTAGCGCCTCCCGCTCGCCGCGTGAACCCGTCTCTGGCCATGGCAATTGCCGTCGCATCGGAGGCCGTCGCGTTGGTAACGCGCAGTCACCCGCTCGTGAGCCGTGAAACCGTGCGTATCGCAAACCGCACCTATCGCTATTCCAACCGAAAGGCGACGCGTGAATTGGGATGGAATCACCGGTCGTTCGCCGAAACGGCGGCGTACGTTGCCGGATCACTTACGTAATCAGGCCATGTGCTTTTCCACGCACTGCGTGCAGTCGAGCCACTCCTCCGTCGGGATCGCATCCAGCGCAAGCGGACTCTGACCGCGTTCGAAAACGGGCCGGTACAGCACCTCGCCTTGACGATGCTCCTCGCCGCAGGTATGGCAGGAGACGGAGCCCGGTATCTGCGTCGGCAGGTATCCGGTGATGACCCAGCCATCGTGGCCGATGTGGGTTGCGAGACTCTCGAGAGCAGCCCGCACCGTGCGCGACTTGTTACCCGCGTAATAATCAGCCGCCAGCCTTTCGAGCAACGCAACCGTCACGTCGTCGAGTGTAAAGTTCAATCGTTGCATTGGCTTCCTCGATGACCTTGACGAGACGACGAGGCGCTGCACGACGTCCCGCTTTTCCAGTTCCTCCAGTGTCCGGCAATAAGAAGACTGCTCCCGGCGAGTGTCATCAGCGTCTCAGCTACTTTCGACTGCTCGATCGGCTCGATAAGTAGTGCA
>CBFGYX010000259.1:0-3467 GCA_965653075.1 uncultured bacterium | reverse complement strand
TGGGCCAACCAGACTCTTCGCCAGGTCAATCAAGCGCCGGGCAATTCCACCGCTGTTCATGAGCTGACCGGCAAGGATGAAAAACGGAATAGCCAGCAATGCGAAGCTGTCGAGGCCCACGGCCATCCGCTGCGCGACCGTCGTCACCGCCGGCATCGACGTAATATTGACCAGCATCGTGCCGAGCGTGGCCAGCCCGATCGAAAAAGCAATCGGAACGCCCAGTGCCAGGAGGACGAAAAAGACGACGAGGAGGACGATGGCTTCCAGCATGAGGGACTCAGGCGAACGCGGTTAGCGGCTTCAATCGATGGGCTTGGTCGTGCTACGGTCGGGCTCAACCAGCACGGCGTCTTCTCCCCGCAGTGCAAGGAAACGCTGGTAGATCTCTACACCCGCATAAAAGACGATGATCAGGCCGGATATCGGCACGATGCTGTATACAAACGCCAGCGGGATCCCCATCGCGGCGGAGGTCTGGCCGAACTGCGCCGTCATCATCACCAGCCTCCCTCCGCCCACAACCATGACGGCCGCCGCAAATACGACGATGAAGGCCTGGATCACGATCTCGAGCACATGCCGCTTCTTGCCCTTGACGGCTTCCGGCAGCAGGTCGATGGCCAGGTGCAGCTTCTGCCCCACGCCGTAGGCGGCGCCGAGCGTGCCGATCCAGATGAGGAGGTACCGAGCAAGCTCTTCGGTAAAGGAACTCGGGCTGGGCAAAAGCCAGCGTGTGATGACCTGCCACCACACGTTGATCACAGAGAAGCCCATGAGCGCGATCAGCGTGACCGCGAGGACTCTATCAAGTTTCTTGCGCATCTAAACGGGATTACTGTGCGTCGGCAACCGCGGCGTCTTGACGATCCGCCGGCTCAAAGTTGCGGATTTGCTGGATGAGCGGCCAGATGATGTCGTGGTCCCGATACGACTCAATCAGCGGTTCCACCTGACGCCGAAAAGGCTCCTTGTCGGGGTAGACGACCTGCACGCCGCGCTCTTCGACGAACGTGATCGCCGCCTCTTCGGCCTCCTGCCAGAGCTCTCGCTGGAAATCGACCGACTCATCAGCCGCTTGCTGAACCCACGCCTGTTCCTGCGCCGTCAGCCGATCCCAGATGATCTTCGAGAAGATGAGCACATCCGGGACGGCCGTATGCTCGTTGAGCGTAAAGTGGCGGCTCACTTCATAATGCATCGACGTCTGGAACGAAGGCGAGTTGTTTTCGGCGCCGTCAACGATCCCCTGTTGCAGCGCCGTGTACAGTTCCCCCCACGAAATGGGCGTCGGCGAGCCACCAAGCGCGCGCACCATACGCATCGCGATCGGACTCTCCTGAACTCGGATCTTCATCCCACGAAGATCTTCCGGCGTGTTAACGGGCCGCCCGGCGTAGAAGCTGCGGAATCCGGCGTCGTAATATCCCAGCCCGATCAGATTGTAGTCCTCCAGGCTCGCCAATATCATCTCGCCGATCTCGCTGTCGAGCACGCCGAAGCGGTGCTCGTTGTCCTCAAACAAGTAAGGCAGTCCGAAGACCTGAAAATGATCGGAGTACGCCTCGATGGTGGCCGACGAAACCTTCGTCATGCCCAGGGAGCCAATCTGCAACAGCTCCATCGTCTCACGCTCCGAGCCAAGCTGAGAGCTCGGGTAGATATCGATCCGCATCTTCCCGTCCGACAGCTCATGCACGCGCTCTGCCATACGCGCCATGGCAACGTGCACCGGGTGCTGCTGGTCGAGCGAATGGCCGAGCTTGATCGCGGTGACGTCCGCCTGCAGGCGGCAGGCCGGTAGCAGGAGCACAATAAGGAGAAGGGTCGCGACAGGAAAGCGCTTACAAGGAAGCGCCGGGCGGCGAAGCGAGGAGATCATACCGTCAAACTACGACGAGAGAGGAGGTGGTACGGGCCATAACGATACGGAAAAATTGTATATACCTAAAGGCCAACGCGCGCGATCAGGCGCTGAAAACGTGGCAAATGCTCAATCTACAGCGTCACGCCTTCTTTCCAGATAGCGATTTCACGATAGTCGTTCTCCTCATTGCGGGCAAGCGTCCGCCCCGATGCCACGTCAAGGATCAGTTCGAAGAGTTGATCGGCCAGCGTTTCCATATCCGACGTACCATCGAGCAGCGCGCCGGCGTTGAAGTCGATCCAGTGCGGCTTGCGCTCGGCAATGGCGGTGTTCGACGAGATTTTCAGCGTCGGCACAGGGAAGCCGAGCGGCGTGCCGCGGCCCGTGGTGAAAAGAACGAGGGTAGCACCCGCCGCGATTTCGGCCGTAACCGACACACCGTCGTTCCCGGGTGCATAGATCAGCCCGAGTCCGTTCCGCTGCGTCTCTTCGCCGTACCCGAGAACCTGCTCGATGGTCGCCTGTCCCCCCTTCTGAATCGCACCGAGCGACTTCTCCTCGAGCGTCGTCAGCCCGCCGTCCTTGTTCCCCGGCGAGGGGTTCTCATAGATCGGCTGGTTGTGCGCGATGAAGTAGTCCTTGAAGCGCTCGATCATGTCGACGATGCTCCGATAGACACCTTCGTCGGCTGCGCGGTTCATGAGCTGCTGCTCGGCGCCGAACATTTCCGGCACTTCAGTTAGCAGCGGCGTGCCGTTCACCGCGGCAAGTCGATCGGTAATTCGTCCCACCAACGGGTTGGCGGATATCCCCGAAAAGCCGTCGGAGCCGCCGCACTTCATCCCGATCACCAGATCCGAGGCCGGGCACGGAACACGCTCATCATGCTCAATTACGCGCACCAGCTCCTCGACGGCGTCGACGCCTTCCTCCACTTCATCCAGCACCATCTGCGAGCTGAAGTAGCGGATCCGCTCGCGGTCTACATCGCCCGCCATCTCCAGCAGCGTCTCGAGCCGGTTGTTCTCGCAACCGAGGCCAAGCACCAGCACACCGCCCGCATTCGGATGGCGGATCAGCGACGCCAGGATCTTCTGCGTGTTCGTCAGATCATCGCCGAGCTGGCTGCAGCCGTACGGATGCGCAAACGCGTGCACGCCGTCGATGCGGCCCGCAAAACGCTCGTTCGCCATCCGCGCGATGCGCTCCGCAGACCGGTTCACACAACCCACGGTGTTGATCACCCAGATCTCGTTGCGCGTCGCCACGCGGCCGCTCGGGCGCCGATATCCCATGAACGTCGGCGCGTCGCGCGAAACCGCGTCTCTCGACACCGGCTCGTACACATACGATTCGCCCGGCTTGAGCGCCGTCTTGAGGTTGTGCGAATGCACCCACGCGCCCGGCTCCACCGCCTCGCTCGACAGCCCTATGCGATGCCCATACTTGACGACCGCCTCGCCTTCGCCGATCGGCTTCAACGCAATCTTATGCCCCGCCGGCACATCCGCCCACAGCACCAGTCGCCTCCCCGAGACCTCGACCATGTCGCCCGCTTCGAGCGCGTCGATGGCCACAACCACATTGTCATCGGGATGAA
>CBFGYX010000258.1:0-3471 GCA_965653075.1 uncultured bacterium | reverse complement strand
AAGCAGAAAGGCCGCCGAGAGTATTGTTCTCTGTCGCATCATGGCTCTTGCATGGGTGTGCAAAATGTAGAATATCGTGGACAGATACTACTAATTAAATCCCTGGCCCAGGGTAAACTGGAAGTACCACCGCTGCGAGCCGTCGTGCTGTGAGCGCGAGACGGGATTAAACTCATCGAAGTTATACCCATACGTCAGCTCAAGCATGCCCACGATGGGCAGGAAGAGGCGAACGCCCATGCCTGCCGAGCGGTAAAGCTGGGAGGGATTGTACGTCGAGAAGCTGTCCCAGGTGTTCGCGGCCTCTGCAAACAGGTACGGTGCCGCATTAAGCTGAGGCGACTGTACCGCCATGAAGCGGAGCTCGGCGCTGTACTTATTCAGAATCGTACCACCGACGGCATCGCCGCTGAGACGCGGACCAATTGCGGTCGATGGATAGCCTCGCATATACACAAAGTCTCGCACGAAGCTCGCGCCCGAGTACTGCGTATCGAACGGAGACCCACCCACGACGAAGCGCTCAAAGTCTACGCGGTCTCCCGTCAGCGAACCGACGTAGCCGAAATCGCCCGCCACGCCCATCGAGAGCTTGTTCGCCAGCGGCACGTTCCAGCGCGAACGCAGGCGCCACTTGTGGTACTGGATGAAGTTGCTGAGCGGCGGCGAGACCTCGACCGAGAGCTGATTGTATGAGCCGCTCATCGGGAAGAGCGGATGGTCTTCGGAGTTACGCGTCAGCGACTGCCGGATCGCCACCACCTGGCTCCGGCCGCGCGGCAGGTAATAGCGCGTCGAGACCGAGTCGGGGATGCTGTAATTGTAAAGCTGGTAGCGGAACGTCGTAGCCGTCGAGAACATGTCGTCGGGCCAGCTCAGCCGCCGCTCCATAAAGACCGAGCCGGAGAACGTTTCGAGCCGCTCATCGCCCGCGCCCATCGAGTAGGGCGAGCCGTAGAAGTAGTTGTAGCCGCCCGAGCCAATTCGCGAGTACGACAGCGAGAAGCCGACCGGGGTGGGGCGTCCGCGGAACCATGGCTCCGTGAAGCTGAGCGAATACGACTGGTAGTAGCTGCCGTTCGTCTGCACACCTACGGATAGCCGCTGGCCGTCTCCTGTGGGTACGGGGCGCCAGCCGTCGGCGTCGAAAATCTTGCTCGAAGCAAAGTTGTTGAACGAGAACCGCAGCATCAGAATGAGACCGAAGCGCCCCCACGTGCCTGAAAGCTCAAGTTGGTCGCTTCCTGCTTCTTCCACGCGGTAGGTAAGATCCACCACACGGCGGCCGTCGTCGATCTGGACGTCCGGCCCGTTCGCTATTGACTCCTGCGTGAAGTAGTTAAGCTGCGAAAGCCGCCGAATCGACTCCTGAATAGAGTCGCGGCTGAACGTCTGGCCGGGCACGGTGTAAAGCTCGCGCCTTACCACGTGCTCGTTCGTCTTGGTGTTACCCAGGATGTTGATCTCGCCGAAGGAGTAGACCTCACCTTCCGTGATGTCGAACAGCAGATCGAGCGAATCGCCCTCGACCACATTGATTGTCGGCGCGACGTTAAACCGCATATAGCCGCGGTTCAGATAAAGGCTCGCCACATCTGTGCTCGCGCGGTTGGCGTAAAGGTTCTGCTCGAGCTGGCGGGAGTCGAACACATCCCCTCTCTCAAAACCGAGCGTTTGCGTCAGCGCGGCGTCTGAATAGACGGTGTTGCCTTCCCACGCAATATTGCGAATGTGGTACTGCGGGCCCTCGTGTACATCGATGTAAACGTTCAGGCCAGGGTCGTTTCCGTTGAACAGCTCAACGGAGTCCGAGAGGATGCGGGCATCGTAATATCCGCGCTGGTTGTAGTAGCTCACGATGTTCTCGAGGTCCTCGCGAAACTCGGTCTCATCGTACGTTGAGGCCGCCCAGAACCTCCACCAGCGGTCCTCCTTCGTATTGCTCATCCGGCGGCGGATACGTCGATCGGAGAAGCGTTCATTCCCATCGACATAAATCCGATTGACCTCAACGCGCGGCCCGCGATTCACGCGGAAGTCCATCACCACGCGATTATCGTCGGTCACGCGCCGGTCAATCTCGACTGTGGCCAGCATGAAGCCGCGGTCGTGGTAGTACTCCTCGATGATCTGACGGGCACGCTCCACATCGCCCTCGCGGACGGTCATGCCCTGGAAGAGCGGAATTTGCTCCCGGAACTCGCGCTCGCGTCGGCCACGCACACCTTCGATCGAATACTCCGCCAGCCGGGGCTCTTCCCTGACGAGAATGCCAAGGTGGATGCCGCCGCCCTCACGTCCAAGCTCTTCGACCCGGACATCCGAAAAGAGCCCGAGGTTGAACACATTGCGTATGGCGTCGGCGATGGACGGATCTCCCGGCACGTAGACGGTGTCTCCCACCGCCAGTCCGCTCGACTGCGTCACATACGTGCGAGTGCCTTCGTTCTCTACGCCCTGGACCTCGACGCTCAGAATCTCGAACGGCTCGGGGGACTGAACCGCCGGCGAAATGCCGCCCGGTGGTATCTGCTGAGCATGGGCAACACCGCCCAGCATCAGCATGGACAGAACCGTGAGTAAAAACCTCAACCGCATGTATGATAAGGGGATTATGTCACGTACGACTACACGACCGACGCCGGGCCCGAAACAGGCGGCGCAAGCGATGGGTTTCGCCAAAAAGCAACGAACGGTCGGTATCAATTATTACGGACGTGACGAGAGCTTAGAGGCCGCCAAATCGGCGTTCCCGGTTCTGAAAATCGCGGATGGCTTCGTATAGCTGCTCGCGGCGAAACTCGGGCCAGAAATCTTCTGTGATGTACATTTCGGTGTACGCGATCTGCCACAGCAGGAAATTGGAGACGCGAAGTTCTCCACCTGTCCGAATAAGCAAATCCGGGTCCGGAACGCCCGCCGTATCCAACTCAGCCGACACCATCGCCTCATTCACATCCTCGGCGGCAATCTCGCCCGACGCCACTCGCTGTGCGATCGTGCGGCATGCGCGGGCAATCTCCGACCGACCACTGTACGATATCGCGAGGCACAGCGTCATACGCGTGTTCTGACTGGTCGTATTGATGGCATCGAAGAGCTCGTCACGGCATGCATCGGGCAGTCGCGACAGGTCGCCGATGGCGGTGAGTCGAATTTTGTTGCGGCGCAGCGTATCACTCTCCCTACGGATCGTGTGGATTAAAAGCTGCATCAGAGCGTCGACTTCACTGGGCGGGCGGTTCCAGTTCTCGGTGCTGAAGGTGTACATCGTAAGATGTGACACGCCCAGCTGCGCACACGCCTCAACGATGTCCCTTACCGAAATCACGCCCTCGTGATGGCCGATTACACGGTCCTGCCCTCGCTGACGTGCCCAGCGGCCGTTGCCGTCCATGATGATGGCAATGTGCTCTGGGATCTGCCCGCGAGTGCGAAGAGCCTCCTGAGCCTCGGCGTCCGCCAGGCTCT
>CBFGYX010000257.1:0-3474 GCA_965653075.1 uncultured bacterium | reverse complement strand
CACCGACCTGGCGCATGAAGTCATTTATCTAGGCGGGCACATCGATAGCTGGCACTCGGCAACGGGTGCGACGGATAATGCGTCGGGCGTTTCGGTGATGATGAAGGCCGTCCGCATCCTGCAGGAGCTCGGGTTGCAGCCCCGTCGGACCATCCGCGTCGCGTTCTGGACGGGCGAAGAGCAGGGACTATTAGGATCGCAGGCATACGTGGCGAAGCACTACGGGACCTTCGAGGAGCCGACGCAGAACTACCAGAACTTCGGCGGCTACCTGAACCTCGACTCCGGTACCGGCCGCATCCGTGGGCTGAGCGTGTTCGGCCCGGTTGAGACCGCGCAGGTGCTGCATGAGATCGTCCAGCCCTTCGCTGATCTCGGCGTGGTTGGTGCGCGAGAGACCGCCAGCCGGCGCCTCGGAGGATCGGACCACACCGCGTTCAACCGCGCCGGACTGCCGGGCATCAGCCTTGGCCAGGATCCGATCGACTACTTCACGACGACATGGCACACGAACCGCGACACGTACGATCACATCCTTCCGGATGACATGAAGCAGGCGGCAGTTGTGTCGGCAGCGGTGGCATTCGAACTCGCCACGCGCGATGAATTGCTGCCGCGTTTCGCTCCGGACGCCATGCCTGAGGGTCCGTGACGAATAGCGCGGCCGCCATATGGCGCAACCGCCCGTCGGCTCGGTTGCCGTTGTGGCTGCAGCGGTCGCTGGCAGTCTTACGGCTTCTTCGGCCGATGAATCTGGTGATGCTGGCCATTGGCGTCGCGCTGGGCGCCTTTCTGGCCGGTGGTGCCGCCACGTTCGGACTCGCCCTTCGTGGGAGCGTCCTCCTGGTGGCCATCGCTGTTGTGCTCATCGGCGGTGGAGCCAATGCGCTGAATGATGTTTTTGACGTCGAAGCCGATCGGGTCAACCGGCCCGGTCGGCCTCTGGCGTCGGGCATGTTATCGCGCCCGGTGGCGGTAGGCGTGTGGCTGTCTGCATCCGGGATCGGCCTCGCGATCAGCGCGTGGTTGTCCGCTGAGCATTTCGCGGTCGCAGCCGTCGCCGTTGCGGCGATGTTCGTCTATAATTACCGTCTGAAGCGAGTAGCCGTGGCGGGCAACGTGATCGTCTCGGCACTCGTCGCAACGACAATCATCTTCGGTGCGCTGCTCGGCCGCGAACCGGGGCGAGGTGTGGTGGCCGCGGTCTTTGCGTTCCTTGTCACCCTTGGACGGGAGATTATCAAGGATGCCGAGGATGTGTTGGGAGATGACGCTACGGGTGCACGTACCCTTCCGTTACTTATTGGAGTGAGACGGTCGGTCATCATTGCGTGCGCCATCGCGGTGGTTGTGGTCTCCCTTACGCCGGTACCCTTTCTGATGCTCGGTTACAGTAGTCTTTATCTGTCGATTGTCCTCGTTGCCGACGCGTTCTTGCTGGGCGCGGTCTGGTGGGCGCTGACACTCGAAAACGTCGGCATAGCGAGAGCGAGCGCCTGGCTTAAATGGGCGATGTTCGTCTATAATTACCGTCTGAAGCGAGTAGCCGTGGCGGGCAACGTGATCGTCTCGGCACTCGTCGCAACGACAATCATCTTCGGTGCGCTGCTCGGCCGCGAACCGGGGCGAGGTGTGGTGGCCGCGGTCTTTGCGTTCCTTGTCACCCTTGGACGGGAGATTATCAAGGATGCCGAGGATGTGTTGGGAGATGACGCTACGGGTGCACGTACCCTTCCGTTACTTATTGGAGTGAGACGGTCGGTCATCATTGCGTGCGCCATCGCGGTGGTTGTGGTCTCCCTTACGCCGGTACCCTTTCTGATGCTCGGTTACAGTAGTCTTTATCTGTCGATTGTCCTCGTTGCCGACGCGTTCTTGCTGGGCGCGGTCTGGTGGGCGCTGACACTCGAAAACGTCGGCATAGCGAGAGCGAGCGCCTGGCTTAAATGGGCGATGCTCGCGGGTATGGCCGCCCTCGCGGGCTCCGAGGCGCTTGAATAAGGATGGAGAGTGCGCCGGATATACAGACCGTTGATGCCGCGCGGGGTGGCGACAGCCGGGCCATGGAGGCCGTGCTCACGTACGTCCAGCCGATATTGCAAGCCTTCTTCACAAGCCGCACAGGACGCGGTGCCCATGTCGACGATCTGGTGCAGAACACACTGCTCCGCCTGCATCGTGGGATCAAAGATCTCAACGAGGCGAACAGCTTGAAGTCGTTTACGATGAAGGCGGCCGTGTTCGAGCTTCAGGACTACTACCGCGGTCGTTATTCGATCAAAGAGCAGCTCTACGACCCTGGATCGATGCCCGACGGTCAACTCGAAGAGCCGAGCGAAGCCGCTGCGATCGACGTTGATCGTCTGCTCGCGCAACTCACGCCGAAGGCGCGCCGGATCCTGGAGCTCCGCGCCTACGGATTCAAGTATGAGGAGATTGCAGGGATGATCGACAGCACCGAGGCCGCTGTGAAAATGCAAGTGCGGCGTGCGCTCGATAAGCTCAAGCAGTTCTTTGTTTTGCTGCTCGCCGTCGGAATTTCGTCGATGGGACTCTCAATAAAATGAATACATAGTCGATGTTACTTCAAAGCGGTTGCGTGCGGCCTATATGATGAGCGTGCCTTCCGCGATAGTCCGACTTTTTGCACACCGATGCAGGACCCGATCGACATATTCCTCAATGAATCCACGTCGGCAGCAGAGCGCGACGCGCTGATCCGTGCCATGGCGCATGACGACCAGCTCCGCGAAGCGGTCGAAGCCTGGGCGCGTGCAGATGACGCGATGCGCCGCCGCTGGGAAGACGTGCTTCCGGAGCGCAGGCTGCTGGTGCTCTGGGCGCTCGAACGGGCCGGCCGCGCCGGTGAGTTGACGCCCGATGAGCAGCAGACGCTGAAGGAACGGCGGAGCGAGATCGAGGCTGCGCGCGAGCAGTTCGCCGCGGTGGAGAGTATTGCGGTCGATGTGGAAGCATGCTGTTCGGTGTTCGACCGCCTCTGGGCAGAGCGAGCCGAAAGCAGCGTCGGAAAGCGCAGGGAAATAAATGCGCCCGATCGGTCGGCGATTCGCTCCCATGCTTCGCGCCGTTCTCATACTTCTCGCCGTTCCCATACTTCTCGCAGTAATGCCCGCTGGTTGTGGCGGATTCCGGCCGCCGTTGCCGTCGTCGCGTTTATTGTCGTGTCCGTGCTCCTTTTAGAACGCGACATGTTCGAAGGTCGAGACGGCTTCGAGGTTGTATCGACGGGTACAGACGAAGTGCGTATCGTTTCGATGGAAGACGGGTCGTCCGTACGCCTCATGCCGAATTCGCGTCTGAGCTACGTGCCTGTCGACCACCAGTCGCCGGTCAACCGCAAGGCTCGCCTCGAGGGCCGCGCGTACTTCGACGTCGCATCCCAACAAACCGGTCTCCTCATCGAAACACCCACGGCGACGGCTACTGTCCTTGGGACGTCCTTTGGCATCGAAG
>CBFGYX010000256.1:0-3476 GCA_965653075.1 uncultured bacterium | reverse complement strand
GCTGAGTCCGAGAATGCCTCGAGGAAGCAAGAATCCTGCATCTGGAAGAAGCGGAAACGCTCGGCGTAGAGGGTGCCTTCGGCGAGGGCGCGGACGAAGGGATGGTCGAACGATGCACGCCAGGCGCCGGCGGCGGCTTCGATGCAGGCGCGGGCAAAGGGCGGGATAGTGAACGGCGCGGCGTCGACGGACGCAGCGGTGGAGACGGGTTGCATGGCTTCGCGTTGGTGTGTGGTTAAACAGGTTGCGAAGCCCGAAGGTGCCGGTCGGCACGGGTGAGCGGCATGAGATGCGGCTCATCCGGAAGCTTCCCTACGCCGGTACTAACCGGTTCAGGTTCAGAGGGACTTTCTCAGCCCGCTATATCCGCGGGCACCCCTAGCTTCGCTGCGGCGCAGAGTACGGCAGGTCGGCGGTGGATGTCAAGTGTGGCTTGTTTAGGGGAAACCGGGTTCGGCCCCGCTACGCACATCAGCCGCGCGCCGGGACGCCCTGAACTCGTCGCTGCGGCCCACCGCCCTTACATCGACCGTCCGGACGCCCGATATCAGCAGTACTAATCGTTCGGAAACGGCACGAAAGACTGAGGCCGCGAGCGTGTGCGTCCGAAGGGTGGACGAACGAGCGTACGAGTCGAACGCGGTGACTGGATTCGTCCCGGCAGACTGCGGTCAACCTGGGCGGTGCCGAACCCGGTTCCCCCTAAAACAATCCGGCCCGTGGAATGCCGAGTACTTATAAAAAAGGCTCCACCCGATCGTCGAGTGAAGCCTTGTTCTTGAGGTGACGGGCGGATTCGAACCGCCGTACAGGGTTTTGCAGACCCTTGCCTAGCCACTCGGCCACGTCACCGGCATATGTGTTCGTCCGGCCCTGATAAAGACCGGGCATTGCGTACGCCCGGCAGGACTCGAACCTGCAACCTGCGGATTAGAAGTCCGCCGCTCTATCCGGTTGAGCTACGGGCGCAAGAAACGAACTGCGGTGGTCGGGGCGGCAGGATTCGAACCTGCGACCTTCGGCTCCCAAAGCCGACGCGCTAACCGGACTACGCTACGCCCCGAAGGGCGGGTGCGAACCGGTGGTCGGCACCCGCAAATATCATTTTACTGAGCCGCTTTCAGCTCAGCCTGGACGTTATCCAGCGCGACCATCTTCTGGCGGTAGCGGTACTGGCCGTTCTCCTTCTTCTCGGCCACTACGATCTTCGCCATTTTGTTCGAGGCCGCATTTTTCATGCGGTCGGTGCGCTGGTTCTTAGATACTTTCTTTGCCATGATTACTTGATTTCTCTATGAACCGTATGCTTACGCAGGGCAGCGTTGTACTTACGCAATTCGAGACGACCCTGCGTGTTGCGCCGGTTCTTCGTCGTGGAATAGCGAGAGGTGCCCGGCGCCTCCGTGCATTCCAGTATTACCTGGTGCCGAACGTCTTTGCCTTTGGCCATGGTGCCTCTTCAAATTAGGGCTGCGCTCAGACGCGCACGCCGCTGCGGCGCGCATCGTCGAGGACGGCTTTGATGCCCTTCTTGTTAATGGTCTTGATGGTCTTCGTGGAAACCCGAAGCGTGACCCAGCGATCTTCTTCAGGAACGAAGAAACGCTTCTTCTGCAGGTTTACCTGGAAGCGCCGCTTCGCCTTATTATTCGCGTGAGAGACGTGGTTTCCTGCGCGAGGACCCTTCCCGGAAATCTGATCTTTACGTGCCATCGCGAATGACTCCTAAACTGAGGTATGAGCGGCGCGGTTGCGAGAGATAGAAAAAGCCGCGGTTGCGGCTCAGTCTACTAAGATAACTGCCCCATCATCCCCACACAAGATGAAGGCCGCCGCATATACAGCCGCGACGGGAAATTTCTGATGAACAGGCCGCTTAAAGGAAGCCTGCGGGGATAAGTTTCAGACACGATCGGCGATTTGATCGTCTCTTCGTGAAGCTTCGGCGGCCATGAACTCGGTCAGCGTGTCGCCTCTGAGACCAAGCCGCAGCGTCTCAAGTGGTATGACTTCGTCGGGCAGTATGTTGCCCAGGTTGACGTTTGCGCCCAGCATTCGAATAAACCACACCTGCTGGTGCTTCTTCGGCGCCTCAAAGATCAACTGCCGCTGATCGATGAGCGTGGTGATCTCCTCGACCAGCCCGGAGCGCACCTCCTCGTTCGGCCTGAAGAGTCCGGCAGTCCCGCTTTCACGCGCTTCGCAAATGACTTTCCAGCTGCCTGCGGCCAGCTCGGCCTTGATCAGCTCTACCCAGCGGTACGGCGGCATGATGTGTTCGTCGTCTTTCGAGCCGACCTCGCTCAACACAACGAAATCGCGCCCGAGGATGTCGATGCATGCCAGCTTGTCTTCATGTGGAATCTGAAGCGTGCCGTCGGAGACCTCTACGTGTGCAAGACCAAGATCATCGACCAATGAGCGAAATCGGTCCAGCATACCGCGCATGTAATACGCCTCAAAGAGCGTCCCGCCCAGGTAGACGGCCGTGCCGGCTTCGCGGTATACATCGAGTTTGCGGCGCAGGTTTGGCGTGATGACGGCCGTGCCCCATCCCAGCTTGACGAAATCGACGAACTCCGACGCCACATCCATGAAGTCTTCAGCCTGCCGAGCCGAGAGCCCTTTGTCCAGCGCGAGCGTCAGGCCGTCCGAGCGTGGCCGTAAGGGGCGTTCGGGAAGGCCTGGAAGCTCAATCTGTCGAAGACTCATGATGCGGAACTGATAATATGACGCTGATGCCGGAGTTCTATCCCTCAACCTTGACGGCTTGCGAAGGCTCTATCGACGCGGCCCTCGATGCAGGATACAACGCCGCCGCCAGGCAGAGCAGCAGCGATGCACCGGCGATCAGGACAACATCGAGCACACGGATGGACACAGGATAGGCATCGATCATGAAAGAGTCTGCACCACGCAGGTGGACCAGCTCGAAGTGTTTTTGAAGCAAGGACAGCCCCACGCCCAGCACGACCCCGAGTCCGCCGCCGACGACGCCGATGAGCGATCCTTCTGCCAGAAAGATCCGCCGGATGTCTTTTCTCGAGGCGCCCATCGCGCGGAGAACGCCTACATCACGGCGCTTCTCGACCACGACCATCGTCAGCGAGCCGACAATGTTGAACGCGGCGACGACGATGATAAGAAAAAGGATGATGGACGCGCCCCACTTCTCCAATTGCATGACGTCGTAGAGGGCCCGCTGCAGATCGTACCAGGTGAGGACCCGGTAGTTGGGACCCAGTGCGCCGGCGAGCCGTCGTTGCACACGCTCGGCGTCGTCGATGTCGTGCAGACGCAGTTCCACGCCGGTCAGACGGCTGCCCATCCGGAACAGACGTTGTGCCTCCTCGATGTTGACGAACACGTGGCTCTCATCATAGAGATCATCCATCTCATACAGACCGCGCACGCCAAACGTCGCCGGCGAGCCGTCGTTGCACACGCTCGGCGTCGTCGATGTCGTGCAGACGCAG
>CBFGYX010000255.1:0-3477 GCA_965653075.1 uncultured bacterium | reverse complement strand
AGTACGAAAAAAGGTAGGCGATTAACGCCGGCGCACTACCGGTTGCGCAGGAACCGCAGTCCGAGACCGGCCATTGCGAGCGCGGCGATGCCGCCGACGGCAATGGGGAGGACAGGGGGAAGCTTAACGTCTTCGTCGGACACGAACTCCCGCCACTGGTCACCGGCGAGGTATTCGATATTGTCGACTGAAACAACGCCGTCAAATCCTTCCTCCGTAGCGCTACGCACCGCCGCATAGGCCACCTGCGTCACGTGCAGCGGACGTCGTTTTTCGGCGGCACGATTTGCTATGGGAAGCTTGCTGCCTTGCTCGACCACGGCTGCAGCGACCGCTGATCCTTTGCGCTTCGAGCCATAAACGAGATAGGGGCGAAGCAGCGACTCCCTGAACTGGCGTCCGCGTAGACTCCCTTCGGCGCGTCGTTTGGCGTTCAGGTAGCCGGCGGGCACAAACGGATACGGACCCTCGGCCGACAGAAAGACGAAGTGCTCCACGCCGGCCTGCTCGGCCTCCCATGCCACGATCTCCGCGGCGTCGCCGTTGATGCGCTCATAGGTACGTCCGTCCTGGGATTTCTCCCGAAGGATGCCGACGGTATGGATGACCGCATCGGCGCCTTCAAGGGCGTCGCGCCAATCATCCGGAACGAGCGCGTTGCCCTGTACCCATGTCACCTGGTCGGCCCAGGAGTCGACGTTCTCGGGCCGGCCGGTGCGGACGAGACCGACTACGGAATGCCCCTCCATGACCGCAACGCGGCAGATTTCCGTGCCAATGAATCCTGATGCACCCGTAACGAAGATCTTCGCCATAATTGTCTGTATTAGCGTGAAAGTTCAGTCCCAATGTACAGGCAGATTCCAGCGAGGATTCGTAACGAACTGAATGCCTGTCGCGTGGGACAGCGAGCCTGTGGATCGGTTATAACTGGAGCATTGTTATTTCATCGAAAAAGCGCTTTCAGTGGCAACGGCCGGCAGAGTGCGGCGTTGTATCGCTTCCCGAAAAACAAGCCATTGACACGTGTATCAGCCTCGCAACCCCATTCGTTTTGTCACGGCCGCCAGTCTGTTCGACGGCCACGATGCCGCCATCAACATTATTCGGCGCATGCTTCAGGCCGCAGGGGCTGAAGTCATCCACCTCGGTCATAACCGCTCGGTCGATGAAGTCGTCACGACCGCCATTCAGGAAGATGTGCAGGGCATCGCCGTCTCGTCGTATCAGGGCGGCCATATGGAGTACTTCAAGTACATGTATGACCTCCTGCACGAACGAGGCGCGGGTCATATCAAGATCTTCGGCGGCGGGGGCGGGGTTATCGTCAATGAGGAGATCGAGGAGCTCGAGGCCTACGGTATCACGCAGATTTTTTCGCCGGAGGCAGGACTTTCGCTCGGCCTCGAAGGTATGATCGAGTCGATGATGCGGGCGTGCGACTTCCCGGTTGCGGATCTACCGGTGGAAGCCGAGCCGGAATCCGAAAGTCACGATCCACGATTCATCGCACGGCGGCTTTCACAGGCGGAGATGGCGGATGTGGCGGTGCCGGTTACCGTCGGTGGGAGAAGCGGCCCGCGCGCCGCGCCTGCCTCTCACATAACGGGGGGCGATGGCATGGCCTCGCCGCCGGTCGTCGGTATCACAGGCACGGGCGGCGCCGGCAAGTCGACCCTCACGGACGAACTCGTGAGGCGCTTCCTGACTGATTTTGAGGATATATCGATCGCGGTGTTGTCGGTGGATCCGACACGCCGTCGAACGGGTGGTGCGCTGCTCGGCGACCGGATCCGCATGAATGCGATATACGATCCACAGGCGTCGGATTCGAATGGCGCCGTACCGCGCGTTTATATGCGGAGCTTCGCAACCCGCCAGGCCAATCGATCGGTATCGGCGGCGCTTGAAGAAGCACTCAACGTCTGCCGAGTCGCAGGTTTCGATGTCATCCTGCTGGAAACCGCAGGTATCGGTCAGAGCGATACGGAGATCGTAGACCTGACCGATGTGTCGATTTACGTGATGACGCACGACTTCGGCGCTCCGACGCAGCTTGAGAAGATCGGGATGCTCGATCTGGCTGATTTCATCGTGCTGAACAAGTTCGAGAAGCGAGGAAGCGAAGACGCGCTCCGGGACATTCGGAAGCAGGTTCAGCGTAACCGGGCGGCGTTCGACCAGTCGCCCGAGGAGATGCCGGTCTTCCCTACGATGGCATCGCAGTTCAACGACCCCGGTGTGACGCGTCTTTATGCCGCCGTCCTGGATTACCTCAACTCGCGGTTCGCATTCGGTCGTACTTCGCAGATGACCGTTCCGAAGGAAACACCGTCGGCGGCTGAGCTGGGCGTGATCCCACCGCGACGGCAGCGCTACCTGGGAGAGGTCGTCGAAACGGCACGCAATTACAGAGCGTGGGCGGAGGAGCAGGTACAGACCGCGCGGAAATGGGGCGAAGCGGTCGGCGTACGACAGCAAGTCGAGACGTGGGAGTCCGACGATCAGGTTGTCTTGAAGCAGCGCCTCGACGAGATGGTCGAGCACTGGTGGGGCCGGCTCGACGCCCGATGCCGACGCATCCTTGAGGACTGGGATGACCTCGCCGAGCTGTACCAGGCCGACGAGTTCACGTACCAGGTTCGTGGGCGCGACATTACGGCGCCGCTATCTCATATCTCGCTATCCGGCACGCGGATTCCGAGGGTCGCCTTACCCAAGACAAAGGACCCGGGCGAACGCATCCGGTTTGCACTGCTTGAAAATCTGCCGGGTTACTTCCCCTACACGGCCGGCGTCTTTCCGTTCAAGCGCACCAATGAAGACCCCACCCGCATGTTTGCGGGGGAAGGCTCACCCGAGCGCACGAACCGCCGCTTCCACCTCGTTTCCGAAGGACTTCCTGCGCGGCGGCTGTCCACCGCGTTCGACTCAGTGACGCTCTACGGCTTTGATCCGAATGAGCGGCCGGACATTTATGGGAAGGTCGGCAACGCCGGTGTCTCGATCTGCACACTGGACGACATGAAGAAGCTCTTCTCGGGCTTCAACCTCTGCGATCCGGCGACCAGCGTGTCGATGACGATCAATGGGCCGGCGCCGATGATTCTGGCGATGTTCATGAACACGGCCGTCGATCAGCAGGTGGAGCAGTTTCTGAAGGAGGAGGGACGCTGGGAAGCCGCCGATCGCCTTATCGCCGACAAGCTGGGACCGGAGCGGCCACGGTACGAACCCTACGGCCCGAACGGACCCGAGGCGGCGCGGCCGGCAACGCATGACGGCAGCGGGCTCGGTCTTCTCGGGTGCACCGGCCGGGATCTCGTTGCATGGGGCGTGCTGGAACCGGAAGAATATGAGCGTTTGCGGGCGCATGCGTTGAGCGTGGTGCGCGGCACGGTACAGGCCGACATCCTGAAGGAAGACCAGGCGCAAAACACGTGCATCTTCTCGACCGAATTCGCCTTGCGGATGATG
>CBFGYX010000254.1:0-3493 GCA_965653075.1 uncultured bacterium | reverse complement strand
CGCGACATCATCCGGCTGCATCACATCGATGAGGTCTTCTTCGCTTCGAGCTGCACTCGTGGTGATGGCGACGATGTCCTTTTTCATTAAGGATATCGCGTTCTCCCGGCTCCTTCTACCGCTCTCGGTTGCGGCGTCAGGTGCGCTCCTGGCATTCTTCCGACTATCGGCTCGGCCGCCGGCCGAACGCACAAACGAGCGCGTATTGCTCGTCGGAAGCCAAAGCGAACATGAACGCCTCACGCGGATGCTTGCCAATCAGCCAAGTGGTCTGATCGTCGCCGGATATGTGGAGGTGGATGAGTCGCGCGTGCGGCGGGCTCGGGCAAACAAGCCGCTCGGACCACTGCGTCAACTGCGCGACATCATCCGGCTGCATCACATCGATGAGGTCTTCTTCGCTTCGAGCTGCATCTCAAACCAGGAAATATTCCGGCAGATGCAGTTGCTTCGAGATCTGCCGGCGCAGTTCCATATCCTCGCCGACGGGCCTGACATCATCATCGGCAAAGCATCTATTCACGACTTCTCGACTGCGCCGATCGTCGATGCCGCGTCGGCCGTACAATCTCCACGGAGCACGATCGCGCGGCGCGCGTTTGAGTTGCCTATCGCACTTGCGTGGCTCGCTGCCTATCCCGTTTGCGTTTTGATTGACGTCGTCAAACCGCGACGTCGCCCCTTACGTAAGCTATCGACCTCAATGGCTTCCGTATTATCGGGAAGGAGAGCGTTGGTCGGCTATGACGAAACGGGCTCTTTCATACCGCCGGCAGAGTGGCGCCTCAAACCGGGCGTGTTTTTCGTGACTGATGCCGGCAAGGCCAGGCAGGACCTCGAACGAGTTTACTGGTTTTACATGCAACATCAGAGCTCGGCGATGGATTGGGATATTATGCGGAAGAGTCTGAGCCGCACGTAGCATCCAATTTCGTCGCCCACTCTCTCACCTGAATATCGAACTTGCAGGCCAGTTTCCGCCGTCTTATCCAGGACGCACCTGCGGATTCGAACCTGATTGCACCTCTTATGGCCAAGCCAAACGACCAATACCTGCTCGACTTCGAGCGACCGATTTTTGAGCTCGAGCGAAAGCTCGATGAGATGCGGTCGTTCGCCCAGGAAGACAAGACCGTTGATCTGTCTGCAGAGATCAAGGCGCTGGAATCGCGCGTCGATGAGCTTCGGCAGTCGATTTACCGTAATCTGACGAGCTGGCAGCGGGTTCAGATTGCGCGGCATCCGCTTCGCCCGTACACGCTCGATTACATCGACTTACTGACCGACGGGTTCGTCGAGATGCACGGCGACCGGTTGTTTGCCGATGATCCGGCCATTGTGGGAGGCTTCGCCAAATTTCGTGGCTCACGCTACGGCTCTGTCGACCGCACCGTGATGGTTATCGGGCATCAGAAGGGCCGCGATACGAAGAGCCGGCGATACCGGCGCTTCGGGATGCCGAACCCCGAAGGTTATCGCAAAGCGTTGCGGCTGATGGAGACGGCGGCCCGGTTCAATAAGCCCATCCTCACCTTCCTCGACACGCCCGGAGCTTATCCTGGTCTTGAAGCCGAGGAGCGCGGGCAGGCCGAGGCAATCGCTCGAAACCTGATGATGATGGCGCGCCTACCGGTGCCGGTCGTGGTTTCCATCATCGGAGAGGGAGCATCCGGAGGGGCGCTTGGCATCGGCATTGGTGACCGCATCCTGATGCTTGAAAACGCGTGGTACTCCGTGATATCGCCCGAGAGCTGTTCGTCTATTCTGTGGCGCTCGTGGGATTACAAGGAGGACGCGGCGGAAGCCCTTAAACTGACGGCGAACGATCTCATCCAGCATAATGTCGTGGATGAGATCGTCGAAGAACCGATCGGGGGGGGCACACCGCGACCCGCACACGACGGCGGATTCCCTTGGCGCGGCCGTAGCGCGCACGTTCGACGAACTGAGCGAGAAACCCATCGATCAGCTCCTGGCTGACCGCGTCGACAAATTCGACGCGATGGGCTCCATCAGTAGCTCCCCCGTCGGCGCCGAGCCCGCTGCCGAGCATCAATAAGCCATGATTGAATACGTCCATCAGCACCGCGTGCGTTACCGGGAATGCGATCCGATGGGGGTGGTTTATCATGCCCATTACGTGGATCACTTCGAGGTTGCTCGTACGGAGGCGCTTCGCTCGGTTGGGCTCCCCTATCGTTCAATCGAAGACTCTGGCATCATCATGCCGGTGGTGGACCTGCAGGTGAAATACCATCGCCCTGCTCGTTATGATGACTTGCTGAACATTGTCACGCGGTTTAACCGCATGCCGGACGTCCGGGTACCCATCGAGTACGAAGTACGCAATGCGGACTCAGACGAACTCGTCGCCACGGGTCATGTCACGTTGTGTTTTGTAGATCAGGCGAGCGGCCGGCCCGTCCGTGCGCCGGAGAACGTTCTTGCAGCATTCGAGCGCGCATCAATCGTCCATTCAGGATCATGATTATCCCTGACTTCATCACCAACACATTCGTCAACGATCTCATCAATCGCGGACTCAAAGAAGATGTCGGAACCGGAGACGTGACTACCCTGGCGACGGTTGATGCGGGGACGATGGCAACGGCCGTGTTCACGGTGCGCCAGGATGGTGTCGTTGCCGGGCTCTGGATGGCTGATCGCGTATTTGAGACGGTGGAGGCGGCGTTACACACGTCGTGGCATGTTGATGAAGGCGCGTACCTTGTCGCAGGATCGCGCATCGGCAAGGTCAAGGGGCCGGCTCGCGGACTGCTAACCTCCGAACGTCTCGCCCTCAACATTATGCAGCGCATGAGTGGCATCGCCTCCGCAACTCGTAAGATGACGGAGCTGGCGGCGAGCTACGGAACGAAAATTCTCGACACCCGCAAGACGGCCCCGGGTCTTCGAGCGCTCGATAAGTGGGCGGTGCAGATCGGCGGCGGAGAGAATCATCGACTGGGCCTGTTCGATATGATTCTCATCAAGGATAATCACATCAAGGCGGCCGGTGGCATCGAAGCAGCCGTCGCCGCGGCTCGGCGCTTCTGCATGGAAGACGGGCGCCAGATGAAGCTCGAGATCGAGGTGAGATCGCTGGAGGAGCTCGACCTCGTCCTCGGCCTGGAAGGTGTCGACGTTATTTTGCTCGACAACATGGCGCACATTACGGATGACGGCGTCGACGTGTCCGTGCTCCGTGAGGCGGTAGAAATGGTAGGTGGCCGCGTGCCTACGGAGGCGTCAGGCAATATCACACTTGACACCGTCGGCCCCATAGCCTCCACGGGTGTGACATTCATAAGCAGCGGCGCGCTCACGCATTCCGTGACGGCGCTGGATATCGGTTTGGATATCGAGCTGGAAGGAACTGACTGAGGTAAAACTCAGGCGCCACGCCGGTGCCGCACATCGAAGGACGGCGATTCTACTCCCCCCGTTCGACCAGCAGTTCAATCGTCACCGGCGCGGTTCCTCGACCGATCAT
>CBFGYX010000253.1:0-3506 GCA_965653075.1 uncultured bacterium | reverse complement strand
CGCTCACCGCTCATCGCTCACCGCTCATCGCTCATCGCTCACCGCTCATCGCTCACCGCTCATCGCTCACCGCTCATCGCTCATCGCTTCCGTCTCACCGCTCCCTCGACGCCAACTGCGGTGAAAGTCAGGGTTTCCCCTACTCTTATCAAAGTGAACCCTTTACTGTGCGGCCGGAATTGGCGATTATCTTACCTGCTGTCAATCCACCGCACATTTCTGCTGCACGATGTACGCATCCCTGAGACTTACTGCCACGAGAGCGTCGGCCGTCGACGCACTTCGAGAAGAAAACGCTGCCGTTGTCGCCCAGGTGTTGGGCGTGGTGGGCTTTGCTTTACTGACGGCACTTGGCGCCCAGGTCAAGGTCTTCCTGTGGGAAGTACCGGTGACGCTTCAGACGCTGGCCATGTACGGTAGTGGCCTCTACCTGGGGTGGCGGAACGGCATGCTGTCTCAATTGCTGTATCTGGCGCTTGGACTATTGCTGCCTGTTTATGCGGGAGACACGTTTGGGCCGGCCTATCTCTTCGCGGCACCAAGTGCGGGTTACCTGCTGGCGCTTCCGCTGGCTGCAGCGGTTGTCGGACTGTTGTCGCGCAACTGGAAGTCGCCCCTTGGTGGTGTGCTGTGTCTACTGGCGGGGTCGGCTGTGCTGTTCACGATCGGCGTCACCTGGCTGCATTATGCCGCTGGTCATGCCACGTGGTTTGAGTCGATCGACAAAGGCTGGCTGCGTTTTGTAACGTTTGACCTGCTCAAGATCGGTCTCGTTGCGGTGCTCTATGCCGGTAGTCGGCGAATCCGCTCATAAGAGCAGCGTGTTGGACGGGTACGATCCTCCATCCCCCATGACAACGCGCCAGGGCGCTGACCTCCGGGTCGGCGCCCTTTTTGTTTGTGGCAACACTAGATGCGGATTCGCATATCCATGCGCACGCACGCATTCCCGACACCGATTCATCCCCCACCGGGCAGCATCGCACCGAATCTGACACGCGCCACGAACCATATGTTTGCTCAACGCCCTGCTTGCCGCTTTGCTGCGCCGCTCATCGGCGTGCTGTTCATATTGTCGGTGGCACAGCCGGCGGAGGCTCAGGCAGACCGAGAACGTTCCGTTTTAAACGATCCGCTCGTTGAGTATCAAGCGCGGCGGGGACTCTCGCTGCTGTACAACTTCGAGTTCGCCCAGGCGAATGTCCTCTTCAGCCAGATCGATCAGCGGTTTCCTGAGCATCCCATCGGCCCGTTCCTTGGCGCCCTGAATACGTGGTGGCAGATCTTGAATGATCTGTCGGATGAGTCGCTCGACGACGAGTTCTATCGACAGATGGACGTGGTCATCGCCAGGAGCGACCGGTTGCTCAGACGAGACCGGAGGAATTTCGACGCCATGTTTTTCAAAGGCGCGGCGCTGGGCTTCCGCGGGCGATTACGCTCGAACCGGGGGGAATGGTGGCGCGCCGCGATGGACGGCGTCCGGGCGATGGACTACGTCTTTGCCGTTGCCGACAGCGACCCTGGTAATGCTGATTTTGGCTTCGGACGCGGACTCTACGACTACTACGCATCCGTTGTGCCGGAGCGATTTCCATACACGCGGCCGGCGATGGTTTTCTTCCCTCGTGGGAATAGGGAGCGTGGGCTGGAGTTGCTGGAGCGGACGGCACGGGAAGGGCGGTACATCCAGACCGAGGCTGCGTACTTCCTGCTTCAGATCTACTACGTGTTTGAGAATGACCGCGAAAAGAGCCTGCATTATGCCCGCTGGCTTCGAGAGGAACACCCGCAGAACCCGTTCTTCCATACGTTCGAAGCTCGGGCTCTGGCTCGATGGGGGCTCTGGCGCCAGGCTCATGAGTCCTTCTCTGAGGTGCTGAAACGCCATCGGGCGGGTCAGACCGGATACAACGCGGCCTCGGCCGAGCAAGCTCATTACTATCTCGGCCGATCGTACATGGCGCGAAATGAACTCGACCGCGCGCTCGAACACCTGCGCGAGCTCGACAGAATAGCCGCTCGGAACACCGATGACACCTACTTCAAGGTGCTGGGTAAGCTACGGCATGGGATGGTGCTCGACGCGCTTGGCCGGCGAGATGAAGCGGTGCGTATGTACCGCGCCGTGCTGACTATGGACGACCGGGGTGGTTCGCATACGCGCGCGGAACAGTTTTTAAGTGTCCCGTATAGGCAGAGCAACGTCCTCTCAGGATCCTGACGGCAGCAATATGTTGAGCGGTTTCGAGTATGTGAAGTGGGATGAGACGCGTCACGGCGCGGCAGCAGATCCGTTTGAACGGCTACTCGACCTGTTCGAGCAGCTCCTCCAGTTCACGGCAGGCGATGCAGGCGAAGCGCTCAACTGGTTAACGCAGCTCGACCGTCAGTACGGGCTGACCGGCGATGACATGGGCATCGGCGACTTTATCGAAGAACTGAGACGCCGGGGATACATCACCGAAAACCCTGCAGGAGGTACGTATTCGATTACAGCTAAAGCGGAGCGATCTATCCGGCGGCGTTCGCTCGAGGAAGTCTTTACCCGTCTGCGCAAGAGCGGGTCAGGCAGGCATAAGACGCCGCACATCGGGCAGGGGGATGAGCGCTTGCCGGAGACGCGGCCGTGGCGCTTCGGAGATGATCCGATGCGGCTCGATGTGACCGGCACGATGTCGAACTCCTTCCGCCGGTCGGGTGTCGACAACTGGAGTTTGTCGGAAGAAGACTTCGAGGTCCACGAGACGGATCATTATTCCACAACCTCGACGGTGCTGATGATCGACCTCTCGCACTCGATGATACTCTACGGAGAGGACCGCATCACGCCCGCACGCAAAACCGCGTTGGCGCTTTCGGAGCTCATTCTGACGCAGTATCCAAAGGATACGCTCGATATTGTGGCTTTCGGGAATGATGCCTGGGAGGTCTCGATCAAGGACCTGCCCTATCTCGAAGTCGGTCCGTATTACACGAATACGCGGGCTGGATTACAGCGCGCGCGGGATATCCTGCACCGCCGCAAGAATCGCAACAAGCAGATCTTCTTAATCACCGACGGCAAGCCAAGCGTCCACTTTGAGAACGGGCGCGTCTACCGAAATGCCTTCGGTCTCGATCGGCGCATCGTGAATAAAGTTCTGGACGAGGCCGTGATCTGCCGCCGCGAAGGCGTCACGATCACCACGTTCATGATCGCGCAGGATCCATACCTGCAGGGCTTTGTGCGCGAACTCACCCAGGCGAACGGCGGCCGGGCATACTTCGCGGCGCCCGACAATCTGGGCGAGTTCATTTTTGAAGACTACATCCGCAATCGGCGCAAACGGGTCCGATAGGTTGTGCGGGTGCTCGTCCCTGCGCTGTCAACGCGCGTAAGACAATAGAGCGGGCGCGCACGCGTTCTTAATTACGGCGCTGAAGCAGAGTCTTCTCGGCGTCAATCGAACGCTTCGAACGACGCGTAATCGTTTATTCACGGCCGAGCCATGTGCTCGTGCCGC
>CBFGYX010000252.1:0-3508 GCA_965653075.1 uncultured bacterium | reverse complement strand
CAGTACGTCCGGGGCGAATTGCATCCCGAGACGGCCGAATAGGCGGCTTGGCGACTATCCCACATGTCGAATGCGGGTGCCCGGCTGACTCCACGGCCGGGCACCCTCGGTCGACATCAATTCATCGATCATCACAGGACGGACTGGTCTGTAAGCCGTAGCGTTGTCATGATGTAGTATTGCAAGATCACGTGGCCCGGGATCCCTCTCATTAATCCTCTCCAATGACGATGGAATCAACATCCGGGAGCGCGGCACAGGCGTACCGCGACACGTACACGGTCCGCGCTTATGAATCGACCGCCGAGGGCGTGGCCTCCGTCCAGGCAATCTGCAACTACTTGCAAGAGACGGCGGGCAATCATTCGCGTCGACTCGGGTTCTCGATCGAGCAGCTCACAAAGATGGGCCTCACGTGGATGCTGGCGCGTCTGCGGCTGCATTTGACGGCGATGCCCCGATGGCGGGAAGCCGTAGACATCGAAACGTGGCCCTCGGGGTCCGACGGCCTCCGCGCGCTGCGCGATTTTCTGATCTACGACTCCGGCGCAATCATCGGACGCGCAACGAGCCTCTGGCTGGCGATCGATCTTCAGCGGCGCCGCCCAACTCGATTGCCGGTGTTCATCTCAGCAACCGTAGCTGAAGGCATAGAACCTGCCGTTGAGCACGACTTTCCATCGCTTGACGTGCCGGACGAATACGAGCATGCTGCTGAGTTCAACGTTCGCCACAGCGATCTCGACATGAACCGGCACGTGAATAACGTCCGTTATGTAGAATGGGCGCTGGAGAGCCTTCCGCTCGAGCTCGCCGATGCTTCATCGCTTGCCGAGCTCGATGTCCAGTTCAAGGCCGAGACCCATGCGGGCGACCGTGTCCGGGCAACGGCCGCGCGCGAGAGCGATGACGGCCACCAGGTGTCGTACCTGCACCGCGTGGTTGCCCTGAAGGACAATCGCGAAGTTGCCCTGCTCCGGACGAACTGGCGCCGGTGAGTCTACCCCGCCGGCTCGTCAGCGGCTGACGGCGCGGAGCGAGGAGCGCGGCAGATCCGAAAACCGATCGGCCAGGAAGAGATCCGCATCGGTGGCGCGACGGCCACGCCGGATCATCTCGGCCAGCAGACGTCCGAATCGGAATCCATATCCCATCCCATGCCCGGTGAATCCCGTCGCGAAGTAACTTCCCGACAGATGGGGCACCTCGCCCACCACCGGCAGACCATCAGGAGAGAAACCCATCACGCCGCTCCATCGCCGCGCCACGGCAAGTCCGCGCGTCTGCGGAAAGTGTTGATGGAGGAATTTCTCGAGGTCGGCTTGCAGTGCGGGCGTCGTCTGATCGGCATAACCACGCTCCTCGAGCATGTGGAGATGACGCGCACCTCCAACGAGAACGACGCCGTCCGCGCGCTGCCGCACGTAATAAAAACCTTCGTGCGAGTATGCCGGAAGCTGAAGCCACCGCGACGACGCGGGCTCGGTGGCGAGCATCTGCGCCCGAATCGGCTGTACATAGGGCGAGAGCGCCGGCAGCAGCAGCGGCAGATAGGCATTCAGCGCCAGGACAACCTGCCGCGCACGTACACGCCGCTTCGTCGTCTCCAGGTCGACGCCTTCAGCGCCGTCGGCGATCGCAAGTACGGGATGATGCGACAGCAGCCGCGCACCCGACTTCTCAACGATGTGATTGACGAGCCGGACAGGATTCAACATCGCGCCTGAGGCCACATACAGCCTGCCATGAAATCCGCGCCCCACCAGCCGGCGGTTGGTTTCGGCCGCCGAGATGTACGCCGCTGGAAATCCATCGGCACGCATCTTTGATACGCATCGACGCAACCGCTCGTCTTCCTCCGCCGTGCCAGCAACGGTCAGACTGCCGCTGGCCTCGAATTCGAACGCGCGTGGCGATAGCTCGCCGGCAATAAGGTCGCGGTTCTCCTGCGAGAAGTGCCACAGCCTGCGTGCACGGTCGGAGCCGTGCGTCTGGATGTCGCTCATATAGTCGGCCGATGTGCCCTGCAACAGGAAACCGGCGTTGCGTCCGCTTGCACCCGAGGCGGGTTCATCTGCCTCGAGCAGAACGACATCCATATCCGGCGCGCCACGCTTCAACCAGTATGCCGTCGACGCGCCGACGATACCCCCACCTACCACGGCCACATCGCACGAGAGATCGCCGTCTCGTTCGCCGCGTTGCCAGATGGACTGGGTGGTCAAGGGGGAGGATTTCGACATGCCGGGCTCAGGCGTTGACGTCAACTACAAGCCTACCCCGTACGTCGCCACGGAGGATCCGTTCGGCCGCATCGGGTACATCGGCCAGCGAAATGATGTTGAACATGTCATCGACCGGGAGTCGCGGGATGAGCTCAGCCAGCCGGCTCCACACCCGCGTCCGTTCTTCGGCCGGCGACGTGTTTGAATCGATTCCCATCAGCCGCACCCCGCGCAGGATGAAGGGGAAGACGGATGACGTGAACTCATGCCCGCCGGCATTGCCACAGGCGGCAATCGTTCCATGCCGGCCGATCCGGCTGATGATGGCCGCCAGCGTCGCGCCGCCAACCGTGTCGACGGCACCCGACCAGACGGCGGAGTCGAGCGGACGCGCCGGCCCCGACGCCAGTTCATCGCGGTGAATAATGGCATGAGCGCCGAGATGCTTCAGATACTCATGCGCATCAGACGAACCCGTGGATGCCGCGACGCGGTAACCTGACGCAGCGAGCAGCCCTACCGCCCAGCTTCCGACGCCGCCCGAAGCGCCCGTCACCAGTACCTCACCCGCCCGCGATGCCGGGCCGGAGTCAAGCGCGAGCACAGACAGCATGGCCGTGACGCCGGCCGTCCCAACCGCCATCGCATGCACCGGATCGATCGCTGACGGCAGTCTGACGAGGTATTCAGGGTCGGGGAACGCGCGCTCGGCGTATCCGCCCCATATCGTCTCGCCGAGCCCGCCTCCAGTGCCGACCACGACGTCGCCCTTGGCGAAGCGGTCGTCATCTGATGACACGACTTCACCTACCAAATCGATGCCGGCAACGAACGGAAACTCGCCGCGAACGACCTTGCCCCGCCCGGTAACGGCGAGCCCGTCCTTATAGTTGACGCTCGAATATCGAACGGCGACCTCAACCGGTCCGGCAGAAACCGGGCTCGCGGTCTCGACTGAGGCGCGAACTCCGCCGGCGCCATCCGATCTCTCCTCTTCCCGGTGCAGTACCAATACTCTCATCCTGCCTCTCTTTTGCCTGATCGGGCTACCTGATTCTGGGATTCGATTCCTCATCGAAAGCGATGATTCTCACGCATGTACCTCGGGTCGGTGTTCCGCACATCTCATGTGGGATGCAACGGGAGCCGGTCTTGATCCGCTGACTTTTTCCGATGTTACGCCGAACCTCGTTGCGGTCATCATACGTAATTCATAATGTGGGATGAAACGACATGAGGTGCGTCATGGAGCGGCAGCGGAGAGGTATTCGAGAGCGATCTGG
>CBFGYX010000251.1:0-3512 GCA_965653075.1 uncultured bacterium | reverse complement strand
TGCTCTTCCATCGTGATCTCCGGTGCCTCGTGGAGCAGGCAGAGGTACAATTTCTCGAGGGTGTTGAGCCGCATGTGCGGGCACTGGCTGCAGTTGCACCCGCTTTCAGGAGGAGCGGGGATGAACGTCTTATCCGGGCAATCCTGCTTCATCGAGTGCAGGATCCCCTCCTCCGTGGCCACGATGAACTCGGTGTTCTCACTCTCGCGTGCAAACTTGCGGATCGCGCTGGTTGAGCCGATAAAGTCGGCGTGGCGAAGAACCGGCTCTTCGCACTCAGGGTGAGCCAGCACGAGCGCCTGCGGATGGCGCACCTTCAGCCGAAGCAGCTTCTCCTCGCTGAACGTCTCGTGTACGATGCAGGAGCCATCCCACAATACCATCTCTCGTTCGGCCTGTTTGCTGAGGTATCGGCCGAGGTTGCGGTCGGGCGTGAACAGGATGGGCTGGTTCTCCGGCAGCGAGCGGATTATATGCTCGGCGTTGGATGACGTGCAGATGACGTCGGATTCTGCCTTGACGCCCGCCGTGCAGTTGATGTACGACACCACGATGTGGTTGGGATGACGCCGCTTCATCTCGACGAGTTCATCTGCCGGGCACGAGTCGGCAAGTGAACACCCCGCGTTCAGATCCGGCAGGAGCACTTTCTTCTGCGGATTCAAAATTTTCGCCGTCTCGGCCATGAAATGCACGCCCGCAAACACGATGATGTCGGCATCCGTGCCGGCGGCTTGACGGGCGAGGCCGAGGGAATCCCCAATAAAATCCGCCACATCCTGGATGGCCGGCTCCTGGTAATAGTGCGCCAGGACGATGGCGTTCTTCTCCCTCTTGAGCCGTTCGATCTCGTCGTAGAGGTCGAGCGAGGGATCGACGCGATCCTGGACAAAACCACTGCTAAGGTCGAGTGTGGGGACTTCGATCATGTCATTAGAAGCTGGGCCGCTCACGGAAAAGGTGGCATGTAACTCCGCGGTAACGCAATCGGTTCAATTCAAGCTTCGACGAGGCGACCAGCCTCGTGGCTCAGGATGCGATCGGCGAGTTCGGCCAGAGCCGGGTTATGTGTGACGATGATAAATGTCTGGCCGAGTTCACGGCTCAGGCGCAATATTTCACCGTGCAGGACATCGGCCGTTTTCATATCGAGGTTGCCCGTCGGCTCGTCGGCCAGAACGAGGCTGGGCTCGTTCATCAGCGCTCGCGCCACCGCCACACGCTGCTGCTCGCCGCCCGACAGCTGGCTGGGCCGGTGGTCGAGCCTATGCGAAAGTCCCTGCAGATCGAGGAGTTGCCGGGCGCGCGGCAGTGCGTCTTTCATTTTTCGCCCGCGGATGAGCGCCGGCATCGCGACGTTCTCGAGGGCGGAAAATTCGGGGAGCAGATGATGGAACTGAAATATGAAGCCAATGCGCTCGTTGCGGAAGCGCGCCAACGCCTCATCGGATTTACGGAAGATGTCGTCTTCGTCGATGAGGATCGAGCCGGATGTAGGCCGGTCGAGCGCGCCGATCAGGTGCAGCAGCGTGCTCTTGCCTGACCCGCTTTCCCCGATGACGGCCACCACCTCGCCGGCTTTGACGTCGAGCGAGACCCCCGTCAGCACCTGCAACGGCCCCGCTGCGGTGGGATAGCTCTTGCTGACGTTCTGGACCTGCAGTAGCGGCATGAATTGAGCAATCTAGTGCCGGGCCGGCACATTGGGCCCGGGCGGTTACTCTTCGCGCTCGATGCCGTACTTGTTCATCTTATTGTAGAGATGCGACCGCTGGATACCGATTTCCTCGGACGTCCGGCTGACGTTCCATTCAAACTCTTCGAGCTTCTTCTGGATGAACACTTTCTCGGCCATGTCGCGAAATTCCGAGAACTGCTCGTACTCGCCGACGAGGCGGCCGAGATCTTCGGGCAGCGATGCGGACGTGGAGAGATCCGGCTGGACGAAGCGCCGGACATCGTCGGCCGTGATTTCCTCTCCTTCGCTCAGAATCAGGAGGCGCTCCACCACGTTGTTGAGCTCGCGGACGTTGCCTCGCCACTCGTAGCGCTTAAGCAGGTCGATGGCGTCGTCGGTGAACTCCTTCGGCTGCATGCCGTTGCGCCGGGCCAGTGTCGATGCAAAGTGACGCGCGATGATGGGTACGTCGTCTCGGCGTTCGCGAAGCGGCGGAACGTGGATGAGGATAACGGAGAGGCGGTGGTAGAGGTCTTCGCGGAAGTTGTTCTGCTCGATCTCCTCCATCAGGTCCTTGTTCGTGGCCGCCACCACGCGCACGTTGACGGGAATGGAGCGATCTCCGCCCACGCGTGTGATCTTGTTCTCCTGCAGCGCGCGCAGCACTTTGGCCTGCGCGTTCGTGCTCATGTCGCCGATCTCATCGAGAAAGAGCGTACCGCCGTCGGCTTGCTCGAAGGTGCCGATACGCTGGCGCGTCGCGCCTGTAAACGAGCCCTTCTCGTGGCCAAAGAGCTCGCTTTCGATCAGCTCACCCGGGATCGCCGCGCAGTTCACCTCGACCAGGTGTCCATCTTTGCGATGTGAAAGCTGGTGCACCCACCGGGCGACGAGCTCCTTGCCGGTCCCCGGCTCGCCGGTAATCAGCACGCGTGCCTCCGTCGGCGCCACACGCTCGATGGTCTCTTTGATGCGAGAGATGGCCGCGCTTTCGCCGAGAATAGGCGTGATCTCCCCACCAAAATGCTCGATCGTCGACTTCATCCGCCGATTCGCCGTTTCGAGCTTTCCTCGCGCGAGCGCGTTGCGGATCGTGACGAGCATCCGGTTCAGGTCGGGCGGCTTCTCCACGAAGTCGAAGGCGCCCAGTCGCGTGGCCTCGACGGCCGTCTCGATGGTACCATGCCCCGAAATCATCACGGCGGGAATTTCCGGCATCTCGCGCGACATCCACTCGAGCACTTCCATCCCATCGCGCTTCGGCATCTTGATGTCGAGCAAGACGAGATCGAATAGCGACGAGCGGAGCCGCGTGACGGCGTCTTCACCGTCCACAGCCTCGTGCACGCCGTAATCCTCATACTCGAGGATATCTCGCAGCGTGCGGCGAATGCTCGGTTCGTCGTCGACGACGAGGATCTGAGGCTTAGCCATAATTGACGGTTGAATTACCGGCTACACGGGCCTGATGAAATGCTACCCTGCATGACGGCTTGCCTCCGCTCGGGCAATGTAAGCCTCGATACTGCTTGCCTGGGGCGACTCCGCATACTCATCGCGGATCGTCTGATAGGCGTCGATCGCGCGGTCGTACGCGCCGGCTTCTTCGTACGCACGACCGGCGTTGAGGAGATACGTCGGAGCCGTTGCGGCCGTCTGGTAGTGGCGTGCGGCCTGTCGGTAGAGATCGCCTGCTTCGCGGAACTGGCCTAACTGTTCGAGTGCCGCTGCTTCGCCGGCATACGCGCTCGCGCCGAGAAGTCCGTCGCGCTTGTTGAATCGGCTGAAATACTCGCGTGCGTCTTCTACCTGGCCGAGCTGCAGATAGGCGTCG
>CBFGYX010000250.1:0-3524 GCA_965653075.1 uncultured bacterium | reverse complement strand
CGTCGGTGATGAGTACATCGTCTTCGATGCGCACGCCGATGTTCCACCAGCGCGGGTCGATGTCGTCGGCGGGCGAGATGTAAATGCCCGGCTCGACGGTGATGACCTGTCCCGGCTGCAGCGGGCCGTAATCGCCGACGTCGTGCACGAAGAGGCCGAGGTAATGGCTGGTGCCGTGCATGAAGAACCGGCGCACGTCCTCCGGCCGGTCGATGAGGCCGAGCTCGCGAAGACCTTCGCCGATGACGAGCGTCGCGGCCTGGCCGGGCGCACTGAAGGCGTTGCCCGCGCGCGCGGCTTCGATGCCGGCCTCCTGCGCGTCGAGCACAAGCTGATAGATGGCGCGCTGCTCGTCGGAGAACGTGCCGCTCACGGGGTACGTGCGCGTGATGTCGGCCGTGTAGCCTCGATACTCGGCCCCGATGTCGACGACGACAACCTCGCCGGCCTCCATCTGACGGCGGTTCGCTGAGTAATGCAGGATGACCGAGTTCTCGCCGCTGCCGACGATGGTCTCGAAGCCCGGCGCCTCGGCACCCTCCTTCACGAACACATACTCGACGATCGCCTGCACCTCGTACTCGTGCATGCCCGGCGCGATCGAACGGGCCGCCTCACGATGCGCATCCATGGTGATATCGATGGCGCGCCGGAGCAGCCGCAACTCCTCGTCCTGCTTGTCCATCCGGAGCTCAGAGAGAATGGAGCGGAGCGTACTGCCGTCGGCGTAGGGCTCATCGATATGCGTCTGGCGCCACGCCTGCCATGCGTTGAAATCGACGGCGTCAGTAAACTGCCACAGGATCTCAGCGCCGAAGCCGTCGCCATGCTCGAAGCGCTCTCGCTGGCGCTGCGCGGCGCTTTGCCGGCGGTTGAAGTCGCCCTCCGACCGCGCGCCCAGCACAAACATCACCTGCTGATAGAGGTCTTCCTCGATCTGTCTTTCGGCGGTACGTGCCACGTCATCGAACGCATCAAGCTGCTCCGCCAGCGTACTTCCTCGCTCGACGCCGGTTGGTAGTGGAAGGTGGTAGAACTGTGCGCTCCCCGAGCTTGCGATGGCAATGAGCGCTTCGTGGAAATGGTCGTTGCCAACGGCCTTGTCGATGCCCAGCTCACGTTCAGCACGCTCGAAGCCAAAGCGTCGCCCAAGCCAGACATCGCTGTACGCCGTGCGCGGCGGCACGAAGAGGACCTCCCGAAACGTTTCGCCCTCGATGTCGACGCCGCCGGGCGCGAGAATGAGCACCGAGTTCGGCTCGGTCGTTCCCGTCAGGTAGTACAGGTCGCTATCCTGCCGGTACCGGTGATGCGTGTTGTGCTGACGGCGGCGCTCAGGCGCGCTGAAGAACACCGCGACGGCGTCGTCCGGCAGGCGTTCCATCACGGCAGCGCGACGCTCGCGGTGGAACTCCGGTGCCGGATAATCGGCATCGTACCGAACGGCCGGGTCGGGGATGTCTTGCGCGGCGAGATCCGCCGTGCTAAACAACAGCGCGAGCGAGAGAACGAGGGAACGGGAGATCATCGGTGCGTCAGAGGTGCGTCATGAACGGTCGGCCGCGTAGGCCTCGGCCTGCTCCCAAATACGCAGCAGGTTTTCGCCGAGAATCTTGCCGATGTCGTCGTCGGAGAGTCCGCGCTCGAGAAGTTTGTAGACGAGGTTCGGATACGACGCGACATCCTTCAAACCTGTCGGCAGCGAGTCGCCCACGCCGTCGTAATCCGACCCGATGCCAACGTAGTCGACACCTACGAGATCGATCACATGATCGAAGTGCGCCATCACGTCGTCGATGTCTGCATAGCCCACGTTCTCGCGCATGTAGTCGTTGAAATGGTCGCGGCGTTCGTCTTGCGTGAGGTCCGGGTTCTCCTCGAAGTACGCCGCGATCTCCTCCGTTGCCGCCGCGCGGCGCGTCCGGTAGTCCTCGCTGATGAACGAGGAGCCGTAGTTGATCATGATGATGCCACCGGCCTCGGCCAGCGCGCGGATCATGTCGTCGCTCATGTTGCGCTCGAAGCCCGGCGTGAAATGCCGCGCCGACGAGTGCGACGCGATGGGAGGCACCTCGGTGACGTCGAGCACATCGTAGAAGGTGTCATCAGAGACGTGCGAGATGTCGACCATGATGCCGAGGCGGTTCATCTCCCGCACGACCTCGCGACCGAACTCGGTCAGCCCGCGGTGCGAACGCGTGGTGTCGTAAGAGGAGTCCCCAATCAGATTGTCGGCCGAGTGCGTCAGCGTGACGTAGCGAATGCCGCGGTCGTAAAAATGCTGCAGGTTCGCCAGATCGTCCTCGATGCCGGTACCGTTCTCAAGGCCCATCGGCAGCGACATCAGGCCGCGTTCAAAATGATCGCGGACGTCCGCCACCGACGTCGCCACCGCGAACTTGTCGGGCCATTGCTCCTCGAAGCCGTAAACCATATCGATGAGCGAATCAGCCAGCGCCCGGGCGCCGCCGGTTTCATCGTACGATGCCGGGATATAAATCGACATAAAAGGCGCGTTCAACCCGCCCTGAACCGCGCGCGGGTAATCGAAGTCGCCTCCCGCCTCGACGCTGATATCTTCGTAGCGCATGTTGAGCCGGTACGGCACGTCGATATGTCCGTCGACGATGATCATGCTTTGCGCCAGCGAGTCGGCACGCGCCATCAGTTGCGGATCGTGGCTTTCCTCGGCCGTCATGTCACACCCAACGAGGAGTACGGCGAATAAGACTGGAGCGAGATACTTCATCAAATCGATCATGGGATGTGGGAGGAGTAACGTGCACATCGAAGATCTATTGCCGCGAAAGCTGCAATCGATGTGGCGCTGATGAACAGGTCATCAAATCATTCGATTACACCTGTGGCCCAGCGGATGGCACCCGTGATGTGCTCGCGGAAGAGCGGCTCGGCGTATGACTCGATGGTGTGGCCGAGACCCGTGTAGAACGAGCGCCCGTTCCCCATCTCCCGATACCAGATGATGGGATGATCGCCCATGGGATCGGGCTCGGCGTCGTAGGTCGACTCGTCGAGCGAAGCCAGTACGACGATGTCCGGGTTCTGGCGCGGGTTGCGGTCGAAGTTGTACCACTCGTCGTCGCGGTTCCACACCTCCGGCAGCATCTCGGTGGCGGGATGGTCATGCCGCTCAACGATGACATCGGCATTCGACACGTTCGGGTTATTCGGATGGCTCCGGAAGTACGCGCCCACGAGGTCGCCATACCATTCCCACCCGTACTCGGTATCCGACGCCGAATGGATGCCGACGAAACCGCCGCCGCCTTCAACGAACGACTGCACCGCCTCTCGCGCCGGCTCGTCGAGTACATCCGCCGTGGTGTTCAGAAAGACCACGACATCCGTTTCTGAGAGGCGGCCTGCGGTGAAGTCTGCGGCGTCTTCTGTGTGGCGGACGGACCAGCCCTGCTCGTCGCCCAGTTCTCGCATCATCGCCACGCCGGCATCGATGGAGTCGTGACGCCATGCCGACGTCTTAGTGAAAACCACCACCGACGTCT
>CBFGYX010000249.1:0-3540 GCA_965653075.1 uncultured bacterium | reverse complement strand
GGTTGACGATGGACGATCTGCGAGGCGTACCGCCGGGGTCGATTTTCAGTGGTCAGTTGTCAGTCGTCAGAATTGAGCTTCAACAGACGGCTGATAACCGACAACCGAAAACCAATCCAACAACCAACAACCAACAACCAACAACCAACAACTAAAAACCAACAACCAACAACCAACAACCAACAACCAACAACCAAAAACCGTTTTCACCATCCCACGCGGCGGTCGGCGTCGGATCGATCCTCGCGAGGCGTGCCGGGTTGCGACGGCTCGGCCGGCGAATACGGCTCGGGTAATCCGTATTCGGATGGTGAAGGAAACCGCGCAAGGCTAAGATTCACGTCCGGTGCGTTGGATGCCCGGCGCATGAAATCCCCCACGAGGAATAGCGCGTTGTGCGCGCCCTGCCCCCACCACGACGTGCGGAACTGGATCCGCCGATCGTTGAAGCCGACCCACGCGCCCGTCACCAATTCGGGATGCATCAACATGAACCAGCCATCGGCGCTTTCCTGGGTCGTACCCGTCTTGGCCGCGAGGTCATATTGCCCGAGCCCGTACGATGTACGCACGCGGATCGACGTGCCGTATTGCACAGCGCCCCGAAGCATGTCGACAACGGTGTACGCGGTCTGTTCTGACAGCGCCTCTTGCGGCGAGGGATACGCTTCATACAGCACGTTTCCGAAGCGGTCTTCGATACGGGTCACTACGACAGGTTCGTAATAAAGACCACCGTTCGCGAGGGTGGCATAGCCGGACGTCATCTCGAGCAGTGTGACATCGCTTGTGCCGAGCCCGAGCGCAGGCACACGCTCCAGATCACTCTTGATGCCCATACGGCGAGCGTAAAATGCGACGGCGTTAGGATCCACCAGCTGGGTGATCACCCGTGCGGTGACAACGTTGTTCGACGTCGCCAACGCTTCCTCGAGCGTCATCATCCCTCCCCCGAAACCGCCGAAGTTTCGAGGTTGCCAGACCTGCCCGGTCTCGGGATTCCGCCAGACGAACTGGCTGTCCGGCAGCATGTAATGCGCTCCGTAACCATTGTCGACAGCCGCCGTGTACACAAACGGCTTGAACGTTGAACCCGGCTGCCTCCGGGCGATGGCTACGTGATCATACCAGTCTGTCGCCAGATCGCGCCCACCAATCCAAACTTTGACGTGTCCATTGCGCGGGTCGAGCGACACCAGACCGGCCTCGAGACGCGTCACGACGGTCTTGAGCGAATCCATGAACGCCTGATCCTCCCGCAATTGCGCGACGGCGGATTCGGTGGCCGTTCCGTCGTCTCGCAGTGCGCGGAACCGGTCGGTGTTTCGGATAAAGCTGTTGACGAGGTCGGTTCGCGTCCGCCAGAAGTGATCGAACGGCACGTATCCGTCCTGCCGCTCGTAGATGTCCGTCGTCTGGCCCAGATAATATCCGTTGGGGCGGCTCCACTCGAAATTCACCACCGCCTGGAGCCCTTCCATCTGCGTTTCCACGGCCACCCGTGCGAGCTCCTGGAGCCGCGAATCGAGCGTGGTGTGGACGATCAACCCGTCGGTATAAATATTATGGCCGTTCTCGCGCCCCCAGTCCCGCAGCCAGTTTCTGACATATTCGGCAAAGTAGGGCGCGATACCCTGGGTCACCTCCGACGAGCGGAAGTCCAGCTCGATCGGCTGCACCCGCAACTCCTCTAACTGGGCGTCGGTGATGTGCCCATGGCGAGCCATCTGGCGCAGGATCACGTTGCGCCGCGTTTGCGTGCGATCCGAAAAGCGGACAGGGTTATAGAGGGACGGGTTCTGCAGCATCCCGACAAGCGTGGCCGCTTCCGAAACTTCGAGCTCATCCGCGCTCTTCCCAAAAAACGTCTGCGCCGCTGCTTCGATGCCGAAGGCATTGTACACGAACTCGACCGTGTTCAGGTACATCTCGATTATCTCGCGCTTCGTATAGCGGCGCTCGAGACGTACGGCCGTCACCATTTCTTTGAGCTTACGTGTGACGGTGACTTCGCGCCCGATGTGCTCGTTATACATATTCCGGGCGAGCTGCTGCGTGATCGTTGAGGCGCCGCGCAGGTTGCCACCGGTGAGGGTTTCGAATGCCGCGGCCAAAATCCCACGCATATCGATGCCCCAGTGATCGTAAAACCGATGGTCCTCGGTCGCCAGCAGGGCGTTGATGACGTTTGGGGAAATCTCCTCGTACGTTACCCACGAGCGGTTCTGAAAGGCGTAGCGCTGAAGCTCCTGCCCGTCGGCCGTGTAGGCAATCGTGGCCAGCTGAAACTCAGGGTTCTCGAGCTGGCGCGTCGGCGGCAAATCGTCGGCCACTGAGATCATCAGGATCAAGACGACGAGCGTACCGAGCAGCAGGAGCCCGCCCAGAACAGACGTTACCAGTGCCGCATCAGCCTTGCGCGGATCCGAAATCCGACCATGCCAATAACCGCGCAGTCCTTTCTGCGGCCGCCCCCGTCTTGACGGGTCGTTGAAATACTCGCTCAATTCCTCTTCCGAATACGACCAGCGCGACATCGATTAGGCTTCTGGTTTACGGGCCGTCAACAACGCAACGGCCTGTTCACGCTTGATAGATAAGAATGGCTCTGTCCACTGCAACAAGCAGCAACCATCATTCCATTATGAGGTCGCGGGCTGATAAGCCTCGCACGCGCGCCCGTTCCACGTAAGCAGACTGCCTTCGTCATCCGATAAACGGAGCACTGTACGGAATTCCTGCCACGAGCCGGGGTTCATGTAGACACCGCCACGCATGCTTGTGACTTCCGGAAGATGGCTGTGGCCCATCACCACACGGCCGAATCCGCCGTCGAGCAGGCGCTGAGCCTCGGCACGAAGGTCATCCGCGACGTTTTCATCCACGCCTTCATCCCCATAATTGCGGCTCACGTAACGCGCCAGGCGTACGCCGAGGTCGCCGGGGAGCACGTGGCGATACAATGAGACGGGGATCGGGTGCCGCAGGATGCGCCGCAGACGATTATACGTGGCGCTCTTGCGAGCAATCCCGTCGCCGTGATGAAAATACGTGCGGGCGCCGTTATCCTCGTCGATCATTTCATCGGAGTAGACGCGCGCGCCGAATTCCTCAGAGAAATAATCAAGATGCCACGGATCGTGGTTGCCGACGATATAAACGAGTTCCGTCCCGGCATCGGTGAGTTCTGCCAACAAACCCATAAAGCGCGAATATCCACGCGGAATCAGGTGGCGATACTCGATATAATAGTCGAACACGTCGCCGAGCAGGATCAGCCGCTTCATGCCGGCGGATAAGGACCGAAGGCACGCCACCAGCGCAGCTTCTTTCTCCCGCTCCGCATACTGATCAAGCCGACCGAAGTGGATGTCGGCGACGATGATGGTCACTATGGCACCCGCACTCGCTTGACGATCGTACCCAGGTACGCCTCAGTCGCACCTCCTTGCCCGCCTGGACCTGACCGAATTGTTCGCAGGCCTGAGACGTCGGTGATTCAACTGTCAGCTAAACACGGGCGCGAAGCTACGCATTCCG
>CBFGYX010000248.1:0-3568 GCA_965653075.1 uncultured bacterium | reverse complement strand
AGTGCCTTCACGGTCTCGCGAGCGAAGATACGAGAGCCTATGGAAGCCTGGAGAGCGACGTAGAACATCTGCCGCGGGATGAGTTCACGAAGCTTCTGTGTCAGCTTCCTCCCCATCTCATACGCTTTATCCCGGTGCACGATCGTCGATAGTGCGTCGACGGGTTCGCCGTTGATCATGATGTCGAGCCTCACGAGCGCACTCGCACGATAGTCGGTAAACTCATAATCGAACGACGCATAACCACGGCTCACGCTCTTGAGCCGGTCGTAAAAGTCGAACACGATCTCGGCAAGCGGCAACTCGTACTGCAAGCTGACGCGCTCGGTATCGAGGTACTGCGTGTTGAGGTAAATACCGCGCCGGTCCTGGCAGAGGTGCATCAGGTTACCGATGTACTCGGTCGGTGTGATGATCTCGGCTTTCACATACGGCTCGCGCATGGCTTCGATCTTGCCCGGCTCCGGCATGTCGTTCGGATTGTCGACGATGACGACCTCGCCCGCGTGCAGGTCGACCTCATACTTCACGTTGGGTACGGTTGTGATGATGTCGAGGCCGAACTCGCGGTCGAGCCGTTCCTGGATGATCTCCATGTGAAGCAGCCCGAGGAAGCCTACGCGAAACCCAAAGCCCAGCGCGGCCGACGTCTCCGGCTCGAATGTGAGGGATGCGTCGTTGAGCTGGAGCTTGTCGAGCGAGGCGCGGAGGTCGTCGAATTGCTCGGATTCTGTAGGATAGACGCCGGAGAATACCATCGGCTTCACTTCTCGGAAACCGGTAATCGGCTCGGAGGCACCGTTTCGTACGTGGGTTATGGTGTCTCCGACCTTGGTGTCCTGAACTTCTTTTACCGAGCCGATAATGTAGCCGACATCGCCCGCCTGAAGCTCGTCGACCGGCTGCATCGTCAATTTGAGGACGCCGATTTCCTCGGCATCGTACTCCTTGCCGTTCGACATGAAGCGCATGGAGTCGCCCTTGCGAAGCGTGCCGTCGAAGACGCGGGTGTAGACGATAGAGCCGCGGTACTGATTAAAGACGGAGTCGAAGATGAGCGCTTTGAGCGGTTTCTCAGGATCGCCTTGCGGGGCGGGGATCCGTTTCACAATGTGCTCCAGCAAGACATCCACTCCCTCACCGGTCTTGCCGCTGATGCGCAGGATGTCCTCCGCTGCGTCGCCAATCAGGTCCTCAATTGACTGCGCGACCGTATCCGGGCGGGCACCGGGCAGATCGACCTTATTGAGAACGGGGATGATCTCGAGATCGTGGTTCAGCGCGAGATACAGGTTCGAGATCGTCTGTGCTTCAATGCCTTGTGCAGCATCGACGACGAGGATTGCACCTTCGCAGGCCTTCAGCGCGCGCGACACTTCGTAGGTGAAGTCGACGTGCCCCGGCGTGTCAATCAGGTTGAAGGTGTATTCCTGCCCGTCGGACGCTTTGTAGTTCATCCGGATGGCGTGGCTCTTGATCGTGATGCCACGCTCGCGCTCGAGGTCCATGCTGTCGAGCACCTGATTCTGCAGCTCACGCTGCGTCAGCGTGCCGGTCCACTCGAGCAACCGATCGGCCAGGGTACTCTTGCCGTGATCGATGTGCGCGATGATGCAGAAGTTGCGTATCTGGTTGCGTGCGCTGGGCATCGATTGGGCTTAAAGGTGATGTCGTACTAACGATGTGGAGCTGTAATCCGGCCGTTTCTGCGCGGTTCCGTCGATAAACGACCGGCGCTGATGGTGCTGCTTGCGCCAACCGGCTCAGGACTCGACTTCTTCGTCGGGCGCCGGGCTGACGATCTTTGGGGCCGGTTCATGACCGGGGACGTCGGCGTCAATCACCGGTATAGCCGGTTGATCGTTCGTCGGCGGGGCCTCTGACAGTTCGTCTTCCCTGTCAGCAGCACGAGAGTATATCTGCTGGCAGATTAAGACACCGACGATTCCGACGACAATCGCCATATCGGCGACGTTCCATATAGGAAACAGAGCGATGTAACTCCCGCCGAAGAAGGGCACACCCTCTGCCACGTATCCGCGCCACAAGTCAACGTGGATGAAGTCAACCACGCGGCCAACGAACAATCCGTCATAACCGTAAATCACTCCGTAGAAGACGCGGTCGATGATATTACCGAGCGCGCCACCCAGGATCAGCGCCAGACTGATTCGATACGGCGCCGGGCTTTTCCGGACGCTGACGAAGTAACCGATGATGAGAGCCGTCGCGGCAAGCGATAAGAACGTCACCAGCGACCGCGGGCCGAAGGTGATGCCGAACGCCATGCCCGGGTTTTCCGTGAACGTCAGCCGCAACCAGTCACCGACGACGGGGATAGACTGCCCGAGGTACATTGTGCGAACCACAATGACCTTCGTCAGCTGGTCGATGAGCACCACCACGGCGGTGATCCAGAGGACTCTCATATACTACTTCTACGATGAAAGCCGACGCCGTCCGAGGAAGGTGCCTGCCGCCGTTCTTTATCGCTTCTGCTTAAGCTTCGCTTCGATCGAGATCTCCGTGTGAGGCACGGCCTCGAGTCTCTCTTTCGCGATCGGCTTACCCGTGACTTTGCAGACACCGTATGTCTTGTTATCGATGCGTTCAATTGCGCGGTCAAGATAGCCGACATATTTCTGCTGACGCGCGATCATGAGGTACAGCTTCTCGCGCTCCATGGCGTCGGTACCTGCATCAGCCATATGGAAGCTGTAGGCCGTGTCATTCTCGGCCTGTTCGCGTGCGTCCTCGAGCTGCGCGCGCATCTGTTCGATGTCTTCGTGCGCGGATGTGCGGCGTTCTTCGATCAGACCTCTAAAATACTCGAGCTCTTCGTCGTTGAACGGAGTCTTCTTCTGGACCTCATCCTGCGGCGAAACACCTTCGGTGCCTTCGGCAGTCGAGTCTGAATGGATTGGAACCGATACCAGATCTGATTCTATGCGGTCGGCTTTCTTAGCTGCCATAATAACAGAGTCTATAATCGTTAAGCGAAGGCCCAATACTGCCCCGCGTGACGGGAAAATAGCCCTAAACCACGCGCTGCACAGCGAGCGTAATCGTCTCCTCACCGATGGTGTACGACTCGACTACATCACCCTTCGGTTCGGGAGTCTGTATCAACTCGACGGCAAGGGTCTCGTTCCTGACCCATTCGGCAAACGAATGCAGTGCAGACACTATCCCGGGGCTTCCTTCATAGGCTACACGAATGCGATCCGTCACTTCGTAATCGGCCTGCTTGCGCAGATTCTGAAGCCGATTTACAGTTTCGCGCGCAAGTCCTTCGGCCTGAAGGCTGTCGTCGATTTCGGTATCCAGCGCGACGGTTACGCCGGCCTCCTGCCCGACAAGCCAACCTTCAACACCCTCGCTTGAAATCTCGAGGTCATCGGCGCCGAGTACGATCGCCTGACCCTCGATATCAAGACTAAGACTGCCGTCTGTCAGGTATGATTGGATCTCCTCGTCGGTCAGATCGCGCACGCGCTGGTTCACCGCTTTCATCAGCTTGCCGAGGCGTTTGCCGAACCAATAGGTGTCCGGCGAACCGTCGTAGACT
>CBFGYX010000247.1:0-3568 GCA_965653075.1 uncultured bacterium | reverse complement strand
CCGGCGGTGCGGGTAACTCAGCGGCCGACCGCGACCCGACGGCAAAGAGCCAGCCGGTAGTCGTGGGCGAAACCGTCGGCAGAAACGATCCGTGCCCGTGCGGCAGCGGCAAGAAGTACAAGCACTGCCACGGGAGGGGGTAGGTTGTGACTGGCAGTGGTCAGTTGTTGGTTGTTGGTTATTGGTTTGTGGTTATTGGTTTGTGGTTATTGGTTATTGGTCGTTGGTTTGTAGTTACTGGTCGTTGGTTGTTTGATTTTTTTACTGACTGAGTAGTGAACTGACAACCGAAAACTGAAAACCAACCAACAGCCAACAACCAACAGCCAACAACCAAAAGCCTCCAACTAACCACCGCCCTCTCACCATGCTGCGCTCGCTTTACATCCGTGATTATGCGCTGATCGAAGAGCTCGAGGTCGATTTCGGTCCCGGGCTTAACATCATCACGGGTGAGACGGGCGCGGGAAAGTCGATCGTAATCGGTGCGCTCAAGATGATCCTGGGTGAGCGTGCTTCGACCGAGGTAGTGCGCACCGGCGCCCGTAAGGCGATCATTGAGGGCGTGTTCGACGAGGCGGATACACCGGTGATCAACGCGCTGCTCGAAGAGAATCAGATCGACTCCGGCGAGCAGATCATCATGCGGAGGGAAATCACGGCGAGCCAGAGTAGGGCCTTCATCAACGACTCTCCGGCTACCGTGCAGTTGCTGAAGGAGGTCGCCGCCAACTTGATCGACCTGCACGGCCAGCACGAGCATCAGTCGCTGCTCCGCACGGAGACGCACCTGCAGATGGTCGATCAGTTCGGCGCACTCGACGGAGATCGCCGGGAGTACGAGCGGCGGTACAAGGAAATATCCGCGCTCGAGCTTGAGCGCCGGTCGCTCGTAGCGCGCGAGCAGGATCTTCGACAGCAGCGTGATCTGATTGCGTTCCAAATCAACGAAATTGACCAGGTCGATCCACAGCCCGACGAGGAGACGCGGCTCCGCGACGAGCGGCGCGTGCTCGAAAACGCGGAGCAGTTATTCGAGGCCACGCAGGGTCTCAACGAAATGCTCTACGCATCCGAGCAGGCCGTTCAGGACGTACTCGTTACGGCTCGTAATGAGCTGCGAGAGCTGAGCGGCATCGATCCCTCGTTCAGCGAACTGGCTTCGGAGATTGAGACGGCCGAGACCATCGTGGCCGAAGTTGCGAGGTCACTTCAGCAGTACAACGCCGGCATCGAATTCAACCCCGAGCGGCTCGAGGAAATCCGGCTGCGGACGATGGCGATCGAAGGACTTAAGCGCAAATATGGGGGAGCGTTGGAGTCGGTGATCGAGCATCGGCGATCCATCGGAGAGACATACGAACTTGCCGCCGACTTCGAAGGCGCGATCACCCGCCTGGAGGAGCGAATTTCCAAGGCAAGAACGGGCCTTTCTGAAGCGGCAATCGCATTGTCGGAGAAGCGGAAGGAAGTTGCCGCGCGTATTCGTAAGATGATCGAGGCTGAGCTTGGTGCGCTCGGGATGAACGACGCCCGCTTCGAGGTCAGATTCGACGTCGCTGTCGATCCGAATGGATGGGTGTCACTCGCTGACGGCACCAACGTCGATGCCCGCGCCGACGGCATCGATGTCGCCGAGTTCTATATCTCCACAAACGTAGGCGAGACGCCGAGGCCGCTGGCACGGGTCGCGTCAGGCGGCGAGATCTCCCGCATCATGCTGGCGCTCAAGTCGATCCTCGCGAAGAGCGAACGGCTGCCTATCCTCGTATTCGACGAGATCGACACCGGTATATCCGGCGCGGTCGCACGCCGCGTGGGGCGGAGCATGGCCGAGCTCGCCCGCTTTCATCAGATCATCGCCATCACACACCTACCTCAGATTGCCGCCCTGGGCGATATCCATCTGCGCGTGAGCAAGCTCGTCGAAGACGGCCGCACGAAGACGTACATGCACCGGCTGGGTGATGAAGAGCGTGCGGCACAGGTCGCCAGCCTCATTGCAGGCGGCGGCGTGACGGACGCGGCACTTGAGAGCGCGCGGGAGTTGATGGACGGTGGCGGGAGAGACTGAGATTCCTACAGAACGGCTTGGTCAGTGTCGATAGCGGACCAACACTGGAAAGCCATCGTGCGTATCTGCTGTCCAGACGACGCCTGAATCAGCGGCTACTATACGCGCAGATAGGGGTAGGGAGAGCGAGCGTAAGAGTTCTGCGCCATCCGATGAGTAGGAATCAATAGATGAGTCGGTCTTTCAGTCTCCAACCATCAGGTGTCAGTATCCAGAGTAGACTTGCACGGCGGCCGGGCGCACGACCAACAGCTGAGTCGGCCGGTGCCGCATCCAGCGAAACCATCACCCGGATTCGATCCGAGTCAATTTTGTCAATGGATTCGAGGGTGATATAGTAAGGACCTGGTGCCGAGGTCACATGGGCTCCAGGCGCGAGAACCCGAGCGGGACTCCTACTTTCAGCTTCGAGAGCACGAAGAGCCATTATCCCGTTTCGCACTCGCTCAAGGCGACCTGAAGCTTGAGGCTCATCAAGTCCGCCTTGCGCAATAAAGTAATGACGTTCTTGCGGAGTGCTGGATGAGACGACCAAATTCCATGTTGCGATGTAGCTGGTGATTTCGCCCGGCGCATCCGTTATCTGCGCACTCGCCGGTTGGCATAATATCACCAGTGTCAGAAGTACTGCGATACAATTCCAAATTATGTATGCGATATGATCAGTAGGCCTCATCATGGAAAATCTCTGTTCATATCCATGGATAACATAATATTGTAAAAGTCCGCTAGTAATGATGGGTCCGTTTGATCACTCACGAAAGGCCAATATGAAAGATCGTACATGTCTACTCGAACATTAGACTCAGAGTCTATAGTTCCACCTGTACAAGACAGGTCCAACGAAGCGATAGTGTTCTCATCATGATTCCAAAGAATCTGGTTGAATAGCGAACTATTTTAATACGAAATACAAACCACTAATTCTAAGTCAAGCGTCAATCGTAACGAAGTGTTGACATCCAGCTTTCGTCGTCTAAGGCTCCACACCGAGTAGAGGAGTGCAGTGAGGGTGTATGACGAGCTCGTTCACCTCCGCGTGAGCAAGCTCGTCGAAGACGGCCGCACGAAGACGTACATGCACCGGCTGGGCGATGAAGAGCGTGCGGCGCAGGTCGCCAGCCTCATCGCAGGCGGCGACGTGACGGACGCGGCACTTGAGAGCGCGCGGGAGTTGATGGGGATGAAGAGCTGAGCTACTGTCCTACAGCGTTATGACTCCCCTCGCTCCGTGCCGCAGTTCCAGCACGTGCTGAACTGCCCTTCGATCGATTCCCCGCACCCGGGGCACGTCCAGGGCTCACCCTCCGGCGTGGGCTCCGCGCTGACGACCTCCTCGACGACCGCCTTCGCCTCCGGAACGTCCTGCATCTTCAGTACAAAGAGTTCCACCCAGCCTTCAGTCGGGGCAACACCACCCTGCAGAAACTCGCCGCGGACGATCGTACGGATCCCTCGCTGATCGAGAATGCCTTTGAGGAGATGGACCGTCGC
>CBFGYX010000246.1:0-3573 GCA_965653075.1 uncultured bacterium | reverse complement strand
GCTCTTTCCCCTGAAGCTTCATTCGCGGATTGAATCCGGTTGACGGACATTGATGTTGATGGAATTCCCCACCGAAGCCTCACAGGTGCCATGCCTCGTTCGCTCTTTCCGATCGCATTATTCGTGTTTTCAGCGGTTCTACTCTCCGCGTGCTCATCGAGCGACGCGCGGTCGCACGATCTGGTGATGTACAAGACACCGACTTGCGGCTGCTGCGAGTTCTGGGCGGTTCATCTTGAAGACAACGGCTTCAACGTGAAGAGGGAAGACCTGAATAACCTCGCGCTGACGAAGATGCAGCATGGCGTTCCGCCGCACCTGAGCTCGTGCCACACCGGCGTTGTTGATGGTTACGTCGTCGAAGGTCACGTTCCGGCAGATGTTATCGACCGGATGCTCAAGGAGCGGCCGGATATTCGCGGACTAGCCGTGCCGGGTATGCCGATCGGATCTCCGGGGATGGAGGGGCCAAATCCTCAGCCTTACGACGTGCTCGCGTTGATGCACGACGGGTCGACGCAGGTTTATGCGACGAGGTAAGATATCGCGGTGAGCCTTTGGTCCTGAGCGTCGCTCGGAATGCCGCGCCGCGACACTATGCTCACCCGCGTCCGTATCCATCCAGCTCCCTGTACTCGAACCAGTCGAAGTCGGCGTGCTTTCGTGAGCCGGTCAGGTCCTGGCAGGCCATCCCCACGAAATTCCCCGTGAAGCCCAGCGGCTCGGCGTGTTCGTCGGACAGGATGGAGGCATCATGTTCACGTCCGGCGGCACTCCAGTTCTCGCCGTCCCGCGAGTAGAAGAAGGAAATCCGCTCGCCTCGAATTGAAAGCTTGAGATACACGGCGTCCCAGTCGTGCAGCGGATACTCCTTCTCAATCGGATATGTGATCTTGCCGCCTTCGCACCGCATGAGGCCAAGGCACCGCCGGGAATGATCGGCGTGTGTCAGGAACAGGTAATAGAAATTGTCGCTGCTGTAGAATGCGACGAGTCCGGCCATCTGCTGGAAATTGTCGGGGTCGAACTCGATGCGCGTTGACGCCTCGATGTTGAAGCTCTGCTGCCGGCGGGCGATCAGGCTTTGCTCGAAATGGGACACGATGCTTTCTCGGCCGAAGAGACGCAGATGGCCCTTCCGGGCGGTAAGGCTCGCGATGTTCTCGTCGATGCGCACGCGCGGCGACTGCCATGCGATACCGAGGGTGTCGTCGTCGAAGTCGTCGCGAGGAGAAGGCTCGGGCCACGGATGAGGAGGGAGGGGCGGCGCCTCGAACGTGTCCAGCGGAGCGTTGCCGCCACCGGCGAGCCGCGGCCAACCGTCTTCCCACTCGATATTCTGGATGGACGTTTCGCGCCCGAGTATCGAGCGACCGTTTGCGAGCGGGCGCCGGCAGAGGTGGGCAAAGAGCCACGAGCCGTCCTTATTCTGCACGAACGATCCATGCCCGGCGGATTGCAGCCGAAGCTCCGGCCTGCCCGCGCTGGTGATCATCGGATTGCCCGGCATCACCTCGTAGGGACCATCCACCGAACGCGATCGTGCCACTGACTGCGCGTGCGTGGTAAAGGTGCCGCCCTCGGCCGCGGTCAGATAATACCAGCCGTCGATCTTGTAGATGTGCGGTGCCTCGACCAGGCCAATCTCGGTACCGGGAAAGATATTCTTAACGGGTCCGACCAGTCGTTTTTCGTTCGGATCATATTCCTGCAGTAGAATCCCACCGAAGCTGTGACGATCCGCGCGATGATCCCACACCATGTTGACCAGCCACTTGCGGCCGTCATCGTCGTGGAAGAGGGACGGGTCGAAGCCCGAGCTGTTCAGGTAAGTCGGCTCCGACCATGGTCCTTCGACAGAAGGCGCTGTGACGAGGTAATTGTGGACGTCCTTGTAGCTGCTTGCCCAGGTGCGGACGTCCGTGTAGATTAGGTGGTAACGCCCGTCCGCATAAGTCAAAGCCGGTGCCCAGATGCCGCCTGAGTTAGGGCGTCCCCGAAGATCAATCTGCGAATACCGGTCAAGCGGACGCGATACCACACGCCAGTTGACGAGATCGCGAGAATGGGCAATCTGAACGCCGGGATACCATTCAAACGTGGATGTGGCGATGTAGTAGTCGTCGTCGACGCGGATGATACAGGGATCGGGGTTGAAGCCGCGGAGAACGGGATTTTGAACAGAGGTCATGCCGACATCAAGTTCATGTTGAATGAAAGAGCACCCAACCGCTCATATACTGTATCGGCAGGATATACTGCAAGCGGTCAACGCGGCAATATTTGAAGGTGTAGAGTGGGCCGAGGGGTGAGCGGAGTAGAGAGGACGTGACCACGCGCGAAACCGACGGTGGGTAGGGATGCAGAGGTTCTGCGTACTTCATGGAGGCACCCTTCCGCAGAATCGAAATCGCGGGCATTCCACCATGGACCTTGAAACTCAACCGCCGCAATCTCTGGATCGGCATCGCCGCGGCGATCGTCATTCCCCTCCTCTGGTTTCGAAAACGAATCCGAGGAGTCTTCGAGGGACGCGGCGCATTTTTTATGTTACAGAGCAATCCTTCAGTTGCGCACTTCTCCTGTAGCCATGTGCAATCGGATATCAGTAGCCACAACGCCCCGGCAGCTCGACGAGGCCGTACGGGAGGTCCTAAACCTCGACCGTCTCGACGAGCTTCCGTTTCCGCTATACAACGTGGCGCCCCGAGATCGCCTGCCCGCCGTTCGGCTGAATGATGAGGGTCAGCCGGAGTGGGCGGTGCTCCGTTGGGGCCTCATCCCATCGTGGGCGAAAGACGAGACCATCGCGAGCCGCACACTCAACGCCCGCAGCGAAACCATTTCTGAAAAGCCCGCCTTTCGCAGTGCCTATCGCCACCGCCGATGCCTGCTGCCGGTAACGCATTTCTACGACTGGGTGGGTCCGAAGGGCCGCAAGCAGCCGTTTGCATTTCAGCTGAAGGATGAACCTGTCTTCACGCTCGCCGGACTCTGGGAAAGCTGGAGCGCCCCGACGGGTGAGGTCGTCGAGACCTTTACGGTGGCAATGACCGAGGCGAATAATGTGGTCGCGCCGGTTCACGACCGCATGCCGGTGATCGTCGATGAACACGAGCACGAGGTCTGGCTATCGGCTGATGCCGACACCGCGAGCCACGTGCTCCGCGTCTATCCCGCCGAGAGGATGACATCGTTCCCGACATCGACCGCCATGAATAACGTCCGCAACAAAGGACCGGAAGCTGTCGAGCGCGTGGAAATCGATTCAGGTGAGCAGGGTTCTCTATTCGACTGAGACGACAGGCACAAGCTTTCAGGTGAGACTTTCGGGCGTTCCGACCCGCGCGACATTCCGCGGATCATCGCTCTATCGCAGGCTACGTACCGTAAGATGGTGCAGAATCTCTGGTGAGCGGCCAGCTATAACATCGTCACGCTACCCGTTTGCGGGAGGCGTGCTCTATCGGCGGAGTATCCTGCTCGAACCCGCAATGGGCGCCGTGTTGATGTCACTCATCACCTTCATCGGCGTCGAGATCGAGCCGTCGCACAACTTCCCCAACCGGTTCG
>CBFGYX010000245.1:0-3579 GCA_965653075.1 uncultured bacterium | reverse complement strand
TCGTGCCGCGCAGTCGTTCGCTTCGCGCGTGGGGTCATCCCGCGAGCTGGTTTTACTCCGTAAGCCGACGCTCGACATCGTCAACTATTATCCCGCGGCCGAACGAGCATCCGACGTTGACCGACTTTCCCGGGCGGTATTTAAGCAACTGATGGAAAGCGAACCGCCCGTATATCTGAGCCTGCTCAAGGTTGACAGTCGGTTGCTGAGAGACGTGCTTCCGGATGTGCCGACCGTGTCGATCTTGAGAAGCGTGTTGATGAAGCCCGAGCACGAAGCAGTTACCCGTCAACTTGTCGACGCCGTCGAGGCGGCTGTGCGAAAACTATCTGCAGATGGCTAAACAGGAAGGCGACAACGAGCCGACGATCGTAGTGGGTCGGCGACCGGTTTTCGAGCTGATCCGCGACGCCGCGCGCGAGGTCAACAAGGTGCTGATCAAGCAGGGGACGGGCGGAGGTGCCATCGCCGACATCCGGCGCATGGCGCATGAACGCGGCATCCAGGTGCAATTCGTGCCGGCAAGTCGGCTCGATCGCCTGGCCGGTGGTGCGGGGCATCAGGGCGTCGCCGCGTTTTCGGCGCCGATCCCTTACCTGGATTTACACGAGCTGCTGCAGGACGCCGCGCCGGATCTTGACACCACGCGGCAAACGAAGCCGGTCCTGCTGTTGCTCGATGGGATTCAGGATCCGCACAACTTCGGTGCGATTTTGCGGACGGCGGCGGCTACCGGTGTCAATGGCGTGGTCGTGCCGCGGCACGGGATGGCACCCCTCGGGGCCGTCACGGTGAAGGCCTCTGCCGGGACGGCGGGCCGGGTGCCGATTGCGCGCGTCGGCAATCTTGCCGATACGCTGTATCCGCTTAAGGAACGCGGCTTCTGGATTCTCGGCGCCTCAGGCGAGGGCGCGGAGTCGGTCTGGGATGTGGATGTTGACCGGCCGCTGGCGATTGTAATTGGAAGCGAGGGCAGCGGCCTTGGCAAGCGCATCGCGGGTGAATGCGATCACCTTGTACAGATACCCATGCGCGGCGACGTAGAGTCGCTCAACGCGTCGGTCGCCGCGGGCGTCATCCTCTTTATCGCGACGCGAACGCGTCTCGGGTAGCCGCCTGTAATCAGTTACCGGCGGTTCAATCCGTACACGATCTTGCGCACGGTGTCGAATTGCAGGTAGGGATGGTCCGCGCGCAGCAGATGAATAGCCTTGGTCGTCGGCACATTGCGGCTGCGGAGCTCTCGAAACTTCCTTCGGATCTGAAAATCGCGCAGGCTCTTTTCGTTCAGCAGCTTGTGCTCGGCCAGCAGGCGGTACGTTTCGTCGCTGATGAGTCCGGACAAGGGATTGTCGGGCGTCGTGGTGATGGATGAACGCATAACTTCAACGAAGACGGATGCTACACAATACGAAGAATGGTTATTGACGGTAAGCAATCTCGTCAAGGCTTTAACACGGGCATTGGCGAGCCGTGGGATCCGTCGGGCGAATCGTCGGCAACGGGCAGTTAATCGGCCTGCGTCGCAGTGGCCGGGTGCTCGTCCTCCGGCCGAAGCAGATCTGATGGTCGCGAGGTTTGCAGCAGGAGGCAGATGACGCCGACGATGATGTAGAGCACCATCTGAGCGGCGTGCGTGAGGAACGCGTATGAGGCCGCCGGCGATCGGGTCACGTCGAACAAGTGGACCAACGTCTCGACGGTGATGTAGTGGTATGACCCGGCGCCGCCGGGCGATGGAACGACGACGCCCAGCGATCCAAGCACCATGATACTCCATGCATCGCCGATCGAAATGTCGAACGGCTGCGCGAGGTGAAGCATCTGGAACGGGATGTAGGCGGCGACTGCATACAGCAGCCACATCCCCACCGAAATGCCGGCGACCAGCCCACGCTGCGGCGCTCGTGCGAGCGTCCGGAAGCCATCCATGAAGGAATCCACCACGCTCTTTGCCCGCCGCGACCATCGTGTGATGAAAGGAACGGACTCACTGCGGACGAGCCTCCGAAGTCCAAAAAAGCCGAGCACAGTCAGCACGCCGATCAGCAGAACAATCGCGCCGACGAGGATCAGGTTGACATCCTGGAACGGCTGAACGAACAGCTGCTCGAGCATCCCGAGGCGGTCGGAAAGCAGGAAGACCACGCTGATCAGCGCGATCGCGAGCATCACAACATCGATGAGGCGCTCCGCAGCCACCGTACCGAGCACGGATGAAAACGAGAGCCGAGACCGCGTGGCCATATTCGCGGAGCGCGCCACCTCGCCGAGTCGCGGCGCCGCGTAATTGATCATGTAGCCGATCATGAGCGACGAGAACGCCGGCCTGACGCGTGGCTGCGAGCCGGCGAGTTCATCTTCAGGCAGCGCCCTGAGCAGAATCAGCCACCGCCACGCCCGAAGCACATGCCTGCCGAGCAGCACCGCGACGACCGGTATGAGCCAGCGGTAGTCTGCCGTCCGGAACGCATGCAGGATCTCGCCCAGATCGACGCCGCGCAGCGCCAGGTAGAGGAAAACGGCGGCGAGGACGAAGCCTGCGACCTGGATGAGGATCTTGCGTAAACGTGGCGGCACGAAAAAAGGCGGACAAATGACTTGCCCGCCTTATTCCTCTTGGAAGGTCTGGTTTCCGACTATCGCAAATCCACGACTTCCGCATCGGCGGGCGCTGTGAAAGCGTTGGAGCCGAGCGATGGATTGAGTTCAACGTTCGTCAGCCGGAAATCCATCACCGTGCCGTTGATGTCTTCGATCCGCACGCGCGATACGATGTCGTCGCTGTCGCGCATCCAGAGCGTGACCTGCTGGAAGAAGGATTGCTCGTCGCGCGGCTCGAGCACGAGGCGGCTGTGTCGAGCGCCGTTCAGCGATTCCGAGGCCGTATCCTCGATGCTGAACAGCTCGTCGTGGCGGAAGAAGAGATCATTCACGGAGAAGGACGAGCCGTCGTCCATGTGCGACGACAGGACGACCTGATTGTCGGGCCGCGAGTACCGCCATACGTCGCCGCCGTTGCGGGCGTAGACTTCATCGCCGGTGTCGAGCAGATAGTTTTCGCCGCGCAGAAGCAAGCGCCCCGAGCGTTCGTCGCGGATGTCGCTGTACTGCGACGTCATCGTCTGCGTAAACTCGGCGCGTAGCGATTCGAGCGAGGCGTACTTCGTGTTGAAGCGCTGCGTTACGGCATCAGCCGTTTGCGCGGTAGCTTGCGGCGCGCTCAGCAGCACCAGCGCCGCCACCAGCAGAAGTGATTTTGTAGGAAGTAGCTTCATCGGGAATGAGTTGAGTTCTGAGTAGCGAATATCGGATGCTCGGCGCGTGTTCACGAGAGACGGTGATCGTCTGATTCCAAACGCCGTGCCTGCCCTGCTTAAAATTGAAAACGGCGTCGGAAGGCAGCAAAAAAGTGCTCAGTCACCGGATAACACGGCTCGCCAGACCTGAGGAGTGTATCCAATTAAGGACGATATCTGGTCGACGCAAACTGGGTCGCTCGTGTTCAGTCATGGGAGTGATTATAGGAGGCGATGAGCGGTGCGTTTTTCTACCGGCTTGACAGGCTAGACGCGAATC
>CBFGYX010000244.1:0-3607 GCA_965653075.1 uncultured bacterium | reverse complement strand
CGTGGCCAACGTTCAGGGTCGACGGCAGGCGGATACCCGGCCAGCCGGGGATCGCCGCGTTCCAGGCGACCGACGTCGACCAGTTGTGCCCGAACTTCGACTGGTCCGCTGGTCGTACGCACGTCCTCGGCGAGAACGACGGCTGGAAACGGTTCAGGACGATGGTCAAGGAACTGTCGTCCGCCTTTGCCCTCGCCGTTCCGCGTCCGGAGACCGAGGCCGTCGTCGGGCATCTGGCGTTCTTTCAGCGCGTCCAGGCGATGATCCGCAAGCGCCTGGCCGACGACGGCGGCAGCAACGGCCGATCGCACCGCCGCGACGTCGACCATGCCGTCCGCCAGATCATCGGTGACGCGGTCGATGCCGACGACGTCGTCGATCTCTTCGCCGCCGCCGGCCTCGGCGAGGCCCGGCTCGATGTGCTGAGCGACGAGTTTCTCGGGCGCGTGGCCGCACTCGAGCAGAAGAACCTGGCGCTGGAGACACTCCGGAAGCTGCTCAACGACCAGATCCGCATCACCGAACGCACGAACCTCGTGCAGAGCAAGCGATTCCGCGAGGCGCTCGAAGAGGCGCTGATGCGCTACACGAACAAGGCAATCACGACGGCCGAGATGATCGCCCGGCTGATCGACCTCGCGCAGGAACTGAAGCGCGCACGCGAGGAAGGCAAGGCGCTCGGACTCAGCCAGGAGGAGATCGCCTTCTACGACGCACTCGCCGAGAACGGCTCGGCGAAGGAGGTGATGAAGAGCGACACGCTGCGGCTGATGGCGCGCGAGCTGACCGAGATGGTCAAGAAGATGCCGAAGCTGGATTGGACGCAGCGAGAATCGGTTCGCGCGACGCTCCGCCGCAATGTCCGCCGCCTGCTCGCTAAATATGGTTATCCGCCGGATCTGGCCGAGGGCGCGACGCAGCTGGTGCTGCGGCAGGCGGAGCTGGCGACCGAGGGAGGATGAGGTCGAGCCGGGCAACGCATCCCTCATTTCCCTCGATACGACGACCTACTGACGGACGGCGTGTGGCCTACCGCCGCGCTTTGGTCGTCGGATGCGTCGCCCCTACTGGTGCCGGTGTGCGACGGGAGCGATGACCCGTACGGCCGGGCCGTTTCCCGGTCGATCGGTCGCTCCACCATCAACCACTAACCAACAACAAAAAACAGCTCGTGGGCCCGGCAGGATTTGAACCTGCGACCAATCGATTATGAGTCGACTGCTCTAACCACTGAGCTACGGGCCCGAGGTTGCCAAAATACGGCGATCAGGGGCATGGGTTCAATCGGCGGCGGATCGGAAGGCGATATCGCGGAAGATTAACCGGGGAGGTCGCAGAGGACCGCCGCAATTACGATCTTCCGCTCCGCGACGTTTCGTAACCGCACGTCTTGTTGCCGCACGTCTTGTTACCGCTCGTCGCGTTACCGCCATGCTCTTCTCAGTAAACCTCGTGCCGTTTATGCGCTGCCTTGCCGCTACCCTCTTGTTGTTGCTCCTCGCCACCACCGCCGCGCAGGCCCAGGTCACGACGAGTCTCACCGGCACCGCGTATCTCGACTATGTTTATCACGCGGATTCGCCGAATGACGACCTCCGCAATTCCGACGGCTTTACCTACCGCCGCATCTATCTCGGCGCCAATGCCCGGATGTCGGAAACGGTCGATGCGCGGATCCGCTTTTCAGCCGATCGCAGCACGATAGACGGCCCCGGGGCGCGTCCGTATGTGAAGGATGCCTTCGTGCGATGGCGCTATGCGGGCCGGCACTCGGCCAGGCTGGGCGTGACGGCACCGCCGGTGTTCGACTTCTCGGAAGATGTGTGGCGCTATCGCAGCCTCGAGCAGACGCTGCTTGATCTCGCGGGGATTGCCGACTCGCGAGATTTCGGGCTGAGGCTTGACGGACCGCTTTGGGCGTCGGGGGAGTTTACGTATTCACTTATGTACGCGAGCAACAACTACGCTCGGCCCGAGATCAATGCCGGCAAACGCGTGTACGGGCGCATCACGTATTCGTCTGGCCTCTTCCACGGCGCGGTGGCGTCGAACTACGGCGCACTGGGCAGCGACGGTCCAGACGCCTGGACGACGAACATCCTGATCTCCGTGACGGGTAATCGAGGGCGCCTCGGCGGCGAAGCGTATGTGATGCGGGCCGATGAGCTCGACGCTGAGAATTACCTCGGCGGCAGCGTCTTTCTGCTGGCACGCCTTGGGGCGGATTGGGAAGCCGTGGCCCGCGCAGACCGCCTCCAGAGTCCGTACGGCGATGCAACGCTTCTCCTCGGCGGCGTCAGTTACGCAGTGACGGCGGGCGTCCGCCTCATGCCGAACGTGCTCTTCCTGAGCAACGAAGGCGGCAATCACGATACCGCTTTGCTGAGGCTGACGGCCGAGATCAATTTCTAAGCGCCTCATTCGAAAACAGGCCGGTCAAAGGCGGCGTGCGCAGACATGGGGGCGCGCGGGTGCCTGCACATCCCCCGCGCGGGTGCGTGAGGGAATGATGCTAAGGCCGCTTCGATCTTCACAGCTTCATTCTTCACGGCGTTAATCTTCACGGCTTTAATCTTCACAGCACTGGCCTTAAGGTCATGGTGCCACACGTCGATCCCCAATCGGAGACGACCCCCTTCTCCCAGAAATCGTAGTACTGGACAACGTCGTGGAAGCACGCATCATTCGACTTACACTCGAGCCGCGCAACGCCGAAGGCTATCTGCCGCTGGCCGTCCGCATCTTTCATAACGACTCGATCTACTGGATCCAGACGCGCGTCAAGCCGACTGTTTCGATGCTTCAGTTGTTGAGGCACCTGCTGGACGAGATCGAAAAGCGGCTCCGCACGCGCCTGCCGGTCAGTCTCTTCCACTACAACATTTTCGACATGTCGGGCGGTGAGATGCTGGGTCCGGATGCGCTGGCATCAGGTGTGGTCGGTCCCCTCCTCTTCCTGTATGAAACGGAGTTCGTCAATGCGTTCGACCGCGAGCGGCGCGTACGGCTGATCACCGATCTCATCCGCGACATTCATCAGGCGGATCAAAAGAAGGCGGCGAAGCAAGCTGCACAGCAGAACACGGCGGACAATGGCCTGCCCACGGCGGAGCCCGTCCCGGAGGCCGCGTCCACCGCTGAGGAGGCTGCTGTCAAGAAGCGGCCTCACGTCGGCGCGTATGCGTACTGGCAGCAGATGATGCGCTGAGGCGCCATCTTTAAACGCTCGAGCACGCGATCGCTATATTGCGCCGGAATCACTCGATAACGGCGAATGGGCGTCACCTTTCTGCAGGAAGATCCACAGTTTCTACCGGGCGTCGGGCCGCGGCGGGCCGACGTCATGGCCGAGCAGGGTATCTCGACGATTCGCGACCTGCTTCAGTATTACCCGCGGCGCTATCTCGACCGCTCGCGGATCACCCCCATCGCGCGCATCAACGAGTCCGAAAGCGGCGTGACGGTGGTCGCTCAGGTGACATCGGCGCGAACGATAGAGGGGCGCAAGCGCCGATTCGAGGTCACGCTGACGGATGACTCGGGCACAACGAAGGCGGTGTGGTTCCATAGCCTGCGATGGATCGAGCGGACGCTCAAGCGGGGGATG
>CBFGYX010000243.1:0-3612 GCA_965653075.1 uncultured bacterium | reverse complement strand
GCGCTGGTAGTGTTTTTCCTCCTCCTTCCGAAGCTGATGCCGCTGCTGGGCAACCTTGGCGGCGCCAGCCGCGACGAGATCGAAGAGGCGCCTATTCTCGTGGAGGCGGTGGTCCCGATCGACGGTACGGCGCACGATCGTATACGCACCACGGGTAATGTGCGGGCCAATGCGAGCGTCAACCTGAGCTCTGAGGTCTCAGGTAAGGTCACGCAGATCTTTTTCCGGGAGGGCACCGTGGCCCGGCGTGGTCAGCTCCTCGTCAAGATCAACGACAGCGAGCTCCAGGCCGATCTTCGCCGTGCCGAGTTCAGCCTCGAGCTGATGCGTGAGAAGGAAGCGCGTCAGCGGCAGCTGCTCGAGAGCGGCGGGGCAAGCCAGGAAGAGTATAACGCCACGAGGAACGAGCTGAACGGCATTGAAGCCGAGGTCGAGCTGATCCGTGCTCAGATTGCCCGGACGGAGATCCGCGCCCCGTTCGACGGCGTGCTTGGGTTGCGTTACATCGACGAGGGCAGCTACATCTCGCCCACCACTCGAATCGCCACGCTGCAGGATCTCGACGCCGTCAAGATCGACTTCTCGATTTCCGAGCGGTATATGAATCGCGTTCAGCCCGGCACGCAAGTCGACTTCCGGGTACAAGGAATCGACTCGCTCCTGACGGGGGAGGTCTATGCGATCGAGCCGCAGATTGACACCCAGACGCGCACCGCCATGATTCGCGCGCAGAGTGACAACCCGGGCGGCATGCTGCGGCCGGGGGCGTTCGCAAGCGTCGATCTCGTCATCGACACGTACGAGGATGCCGTGATGGTGCCGACCAGCGCGCTCGTTCCAAGCGCATCGGGGTACTCCGTCTTCACGGTGCGAGATGGTCGGGCCGTTGAGACGCCGGTAGAGGCGGGCACCCGTACCGCCGACCTCGTGCACGTGACATCGGGTATCGCTTCGGGTGATACGGTGCTGACCTCCGGCACCCTGCAAGTCAGTAGCGGCTCACTGGTTGACATCTCCTCAGCCGAAGTGATATATCCCGACGGCCGTGAGAATTTACCCGCCCCGCCCGAGGTGCCGGCACTCGATACTCTTGCCCTCATCAACAGCGATCCTTCGCCAGGCGAATTGCCGCACGAGCCGGTTCCATCCGATGATGCCCGAGTCGGCGCTGAAACGCGAGGAAGTAACCCCGACCGCTCGTCGATCGAGGACGACTGACCCGGGCGTCCCGCTGTCGGCCGTTACGCTGCCCAGCCGCTTCATCTACACCGGTAGCCCCATCCACAGACAAGGGCAACGTGCGGCCTTTCAGCCTACCCCGCCCGCTCGTGCATGAGTTTATCCTCAGTAAGTATCCGCCGCCCTGTTCTGGCGACCGTCTTCTCGATCGTGATCGTGATCTTCGGTCTGATCTCGCTGACGCGCCTGGGCATCCGCGAGTACCCCGTCGTCGAATCGCCGGTGATTGTCGTCAGTACGTCGTACACCGGCGCGAGCGCGCACGTGATCGAACGGGAGGTGACCGAGCGGCTCGAAGAGCAGATTAACGCCGTCTCCGGCATCCGGACGCTGTCGTCGGAGAGCCGTGAAGGACGGAGCATGATCCGCGTCGAGTTCAACCCGGGAGTGGACATCGAGGTGATAGTGAACGAAGTGCGGGACCGAGTGGGGCGTGCCATCGAAAACCTTCCGGACGATGCGAACCCGCCGAGCGTCCACAAGGAGGACCCGGACTCCGAGCCCATCGTCTTCCTCAACATTAACAGCGACGTACGCGACCGGTTGGAGCTCACGCAGATAGCTCGAGACGTTTTCCGCGAGCGGCTCCGTACGATCGAAGGCGTGAGCATCGTGAGCGTCTGGGGCCAGCAGCGCTACGCGATGCGGCTCTGGCTCGACCCGGCACTGATGGCGGCGTACCACGTGACGCCGCTGGATATACGCACAGCGTTATCGCGCGAGAATGTGGAGCTGCCGTCCGGCGTGATCGAGGGCGACATGACCGAGCTCACCATCCGCACCATGGGCCGCCTGTCGGAAGTCGACGAGTTCCGGAATCTGATCATCCGTGAGGAAGCCGGCAATGTCGTCCGATTTGCCGATATCGGCCGCGTCGAGCTCGGCACTCGAGACGACCGGACTGTTCTGAAGCGCGACGGCGAGGCGATGGTCGGCGTTGTGGCGATCCCGCAGCCCGGCTCGAATCAAATAGCGGCCGCGCGTGAGATCCACCGGCGCGTCGAGCAAATCAAGGCCGAGCTTCCTCCCGACATCGAAGTCTCCGTCGCGTTCGACCGCACGGAGCACGTGCTCGAGTCCATCGCGGAAGTCCGCTCAACGATCCTGCTCGCATTCGTGCTGGTCGTGCTCGTCATCTTCCTCTTCCTGAGGAACCTTCGGTCGACGCTGATCCCGGTGGTCGTGGTGCCCATCGCACTTGTGGGATCGTTCTTCATCATGTTCATCTTCGGCTTCTCGATCAACATCCTGACGCTGCTTGCGCTGGTGCTGGCAATCGGTCTCGTGGTGGATGACGCGATCATCGTCCTCGAGAACATCTATGCGAAGATGGAAAGCGGGATGCCGGCAATGGAAGCAGGCATCAAGGGTGCGCAGGAGATCTTCTTTGCCGTCGTCGCGACCACGCTTTCGCTGGTCGCCGTATTCGCGCCCATCATGTTTCTGGATGGCGCCACAGGGGCGCTCTTCCGCGAATTCGGCGTCGTACTCGCCGGCGCCGTCATCATCTCATCGTTCGTCGCGCTGACGCTCATCCCGATGATGACCACGCGCTTGCTTCGGCCACAAACGTCGGGTTCGCGCTTCTACGATCGGACGGAGCCGTTCTTCGAAGCCCTCAATGAACGCTACCTGACGTACCTGCGGCGCTTTATCGATCGCCGGAAGCGCGCCCTCTGGGTGCTTGGCACGTCGGCGGCGGTCATCGTGCTCTTCTTCATGGTGCTGCCGGAAGAAGTGGCGCCGCTCGAAGACCGATCGTCGCTCAATATTACGGCCGTTGCGCCCGAAGGCTCGACGTTCGAATACACCGACCGGTTCATGGATCAGATTATCCATACGGTGTCGCAGCATGTGCCGGAGGCCACGGTCCTCAACACAGTGACGGCGCAGTCCGCATCGAATACGGGTAACGGATTCATCACGCTGCAGCACCCGTCCGACCGGTCGCGCTCGCAGCAGGAGATTGCGAGCGCACTCTCGCCCGAGCTGCAGCGCTTAACCGCGGGCCGCGCGTACGTCTCGCAGCAGCAGACGCTGTCCGCCGATGCCACCGGGCTGCCCGTTCAGTACGTCTTGCAGGCTTCATCTCTCGAAGCGCTGAGCGAGCTCGTGCCGGATTTCGTTGAGATGGCGAGCCGCGAGCCGGCGTTTGAGTTTGTGGATGTAGACCTCAAGTTCAACAAGCCGGAAATCAGGCTGGAGATCGACCGCGACCGCGCGCGCGCCCTCGGCGTATCGGTTGCCGACACGACGCTTGGAACGCTGATCGCTAACCTCGGCTATGACAAGCTGGTCTTCCCCTCCCCGGTATTCGTGGGCGATACGCTGCGCAGCGAGAGCGAGTGCCTGGAAGTGCGCGAGAGCAAGTCG
>CBFGYX010000242.1:0-3623 GCA_965653075.1 uncultured bacterium | reverse complement strand
GCTCACGCGAAACCCAGAGCGCCTCGAGGTTGGCAACCGTGCCGCCCGAAGTCAGATGGCCGATCCCGTCAGGCGGATATCCGAACAAGCCGAGCAGCATCCGCACAACCTCCTTCTCCATCTCGGAGGTCGGCGGTCCGCCGTCGAGCGCGTGGTTGTTGGGATTGACAAGCATCGCCGCCACGTACGCGACGACCGCGGCCGGGTGAGGCGGCTTCAACATCTGGCCGGCATACAGCGGATGGAAGAAGGGATAATTCCCCTGAAGCCGAGTCGCGTACTCGCCCAGGACTCGGTCCAGGTCGGCCTCATTCACATCCAGGACAGACGCCGTTTCAAACGCCGGCCACTGACGCTGCCACGACTCGATCAACTCGACGGCCCGGGGCAGATATCGCGACAACAGCGATGCACTCATGTCTTGTCACCAATCCGCACTCCCCTGGCCGGTTCAACCTCCGGCTCCGGCCGTCGCCTCCACAGCAGCGCCATCCCGATAAGCCCCGCGATGATGAGCAGTACCGAGATGAACTCCGCCTGAGTGACCTCCATCCCAAACAGATTCATCACCACGTTCACGCGAATCTGCTCGATCAGAAATCGCTCGACGCCGGCCATGGTGAGGTACACGAAAAAGAGCCAGCCGTTGAGGAAAGGATGCTTCCGCAGCGCCCACAATCCTGCGAACAAGACGACGGCCATCGCAAACTCATAGAGCGGCGTCGGATACACACCCGGTTCGGGAATGTGCACGTTCAAGATGTTGTTTGGATAGGTCTCGGCCCACAGCCACGTTGGCAGCCAATCCGGCTTGGCCGCGAGGTTGGACTCGATGCCCCAGTCGCCGTCCCCGGCGAGGTGGCAGCCGATCCGTCCGATGCCGTACGCGAGAATCAGGCCCGGCGCCACGGCATCGGCCACCGCACCGACCGGTACGCCCTTCTTCCGAACGTACCAAGCGATCGAAACGCCGGCGAAGATGAGCCCGCCGTAGAACGTCAGGCCACCGGTCGAGAAGATCATCCCGAGAGGATCGGCGAAGAACTGATCGAGGTTCTCGAGTATGTGAAAGACCTTGGCACCGATGACGCCCATCACGATGGCGATGGTGGTGATGGTGCCGATGAGTTCCGCCGGACTCGCGTTCTGCTCACGCGTGCGCTTCTTACGCGGGTCCTTCGCTTGGATGCGCACCGACCCGATCCGTCCGATCGCGTGCATCCGCTGAAGCTCGAGCGATGTCAGCCACGCGGCAACGATGACGGCCACCGCCACCATCGCACCGAAGGAATAGATGGGGATGGGGAACTCGAAGCCGAAGAGATCGCGAAAGATATCGCTGAGACGTGGATACATATTAGCTCGAAAATGCGGGGATAGGCGCGTGTCAGGCAGTATCTCCAGTGGTGGTCCGCAGATAATCTGCCAGGCGTCCGAGTGCGACGTCCTCTTGCTCGCCGCTCGCCATGTCGCGCACGGCCACTTTACCACGCTCGAGTTCGTCGCTGCCCACGATCACTACGCGCCGAGCCTCCTGCCGGTTTGCTTCACGCATCTGAGCCTTCATCGAACGGCCTTTCAGGTCGAGCCCGACGTGGAGCCCGACTTCGCGTAGTCGTTGCGCTTCCCTGAACACCCAGTGCGCCGCATCATCACCCAGCGCAACAAAGAAGGCGTCGGGCACGTGGCGGCCCGGCAGTTCAACGCCCGCGGCCGACATCGCCAGAAAGAGCCGTTCCATGCCGGCGGCAAAGCCAATCGCCGGAACAGGCTGCTTCGCGCCGAGCTCGGTTGCCAGCATATCGTACCGGCCTCCTCCGGCCAAGGCACTCTGGGCGCCCAGATCATCGCTCTCAAGCTCGAAGGTGGTCCGACCATAGTAATCGAGGCCGCGTACGAGGTACGGATCTTCAACGAACGCCACGCCAAGATCATCGAGGTACCGCTGTACCTGGTCGTAGTGCAATCGGTCGACTTCGTCCAGATGATCCGCCAGTTGCGGGGCACCGGCCAGTAGCCGGCGCTCCCCTTCGTCTTTGGTGTCGAGGATCCGGAGCGGGTTCGTCGCGAGCCTCTTGCGGCTTGTTTCCGTCAGCTCCTCGGCGTGAGGCTGCAGATAACTTCGCAGCGCTTCCCGATAGGCCGCCCGCGTCTCCGGACCGCCGAGCGAGTTGATGCGGAGCCGCGTGTTTGTGATGCCAAACTCACGATATATGGCGATCATCAGTGAAATCATCTCGGCGTCGGCGCGGGCATCATCGGCGCCGAGAACTTCGCACCCGAACTGGTGGAACTGTCGGTAGCGGCCTTTTTGCGGACTCTCAGCCCGGAAACACGGCCCGATGTAATAGAGCTTCTGAACGCCGCCGCGCTGTGCGAGGTGGTGCTGCAGGTAAGCTCGAACGACCGGCGCGGTGACTTCCGGCCGCAACACATAGCTGCTGTCACCTCGCTCCACGACGAACATCTCTTTCGAGACGATGTCGGTCTGGGCACCCACGCCGCGCGCAATGAGCTCGGTCTCTTCGAGAATCGGCGTGCGCACTTCCTCGAAATCATACCGGCGCATGATCTCACGGATGCGCGACTCGACATACTGCCAGGCCGGCGTACCCGGGATTGACGTGCCTTCGGAGGTCGAGGTATCAGGCAGGATGTCGAACGTACCTCGGATCGTCCGGAACGATTGTGCCACTTGTCAGCGTGTTGATTGACGGATTCCCGGCGTCGAACTGAAGCCGGAGCTGTGTTCTATCTTACTTCTTGCCGTGAGATCGAGGCCTAACTGCCACCTGGACGTGTCGTCTTCGAGAAGCGACATGACCGCCGATCTCCGCCTAACCATCCGCCAGCTCGAGATCTCCTTCCTCGAAGACGGCCACGATACCTTCTTCGGTCTCAGCAGCGAGGAGCCGGTTGCGGAATTCCTCACGGTTCATCAGTCGCGAAACACGGCTCAGGATCTTGATGTGTTGCGACTTCGCGGCTTCCGTTCCCACAAGTAGGAAAACGAGACGCACCGGCTCGCTGTCGATCGCGCCCCAGTCGACCGGGTCCTTCGTCACGGCGAAGGCAGCCACCGTCTCCGTCACCGCCGACGTCTTACCGTGTGGCAACGCAAGTCCCTTGCCTACTCCCGTCGACATGACGGCTTCTCGATCGACGACGGCGCGCTTGACGGCCTCAAAATCACGCACTTCAGGAAGTCCCTCCAGCATCTGAACGAGTGCGTGGATTACCTCGTCTTTCGTCGACCCTTCAAGCCCGACTCTCACCGTACGGCGAGAAAGTAGATCCCTGATGTCGCTCGGCCGGTTACTCATCTATGGCGACTATTGGTGTGCAAAGGCGGGGAAGATATACGATTACGACCTCCGAACGAAGAAAATGGCCCCATGTTCACAACCTATTGGATTGAAGCCTCCCTCCCCTGTCATGCCTCCGCAAGAATCTCCATCGCGCGCTCCATATCACCGGGCAGCGGCGATTCAAACATCAGCTCGCGCTCGGTAATGGGATGGATGAAGCCGAGCACGGCTGCATGCAGTGCTTGACGATCGATTACACTCATGACGCGCTTGAGCCGACCGCACGCTGGGCCGACGGCGTTCAACTGCCGGCCG
>CBFGYX010000241.1:0-3638 GCA_965653075.1 uncultured bacterium | reverse complement strand
TCGACAGCAAGTTGACGAGCACCTGTTGGAGGCGACCTTCATCGCCAACGATGGTATCCGGCACGCGTACTTCGACATCGTACCATTGGTCGAGCCCCTTGGCCGTGGCTCCCGGCGAGACAATGTCGAGCGCGTGTTCGATCACCGCGCGCGGTTGGAACGTTGACTCATCGAGCTCAACGCGCCCGGCCTCGATCTTCGAGAAGTCGAGCACGTCGTTGATCAGGCGCAGCAGAACGTCGCCACTCGAGCGGATAACCTCGGCGGCTTCTCGCTGCTCGGGCGTGAGGTCGGTTTCGAGCAGGATCGACGCCATGCCGATCATGCCGTTCATCGGCGTGCGGATCTCGTGGCTCATGTTGGCCAGGAACGAGCTCTTCGCGCGGCTGGCCTCCTCGGCCGCCAACTTCAGCGCTTCCTCCTCTTCCAGCCGACCGCGGATGAACTTCGTCTGGCTCAACACCTGCCGCCTCAGCTGGGTGCCCCACACAATCGCGGCGATGGTCAGTAGGGCGAGGATTATGAGCAGTGTAAGGGCATGTTCGGCCGTCCAGCGCGGCGCCTCGCTCAGTACGACGATGTCGTCGGTCGACCGGAGGTAGAGCCGGAAAGATGACATCGAGACGGTGAGACGGAATTCGTTAATCTCGCCCGACGCCACCCCTGTCAATTGGAGCGTGCTGCCCGCTCGCAGATTAATCGGCGGCTGCCCTTCCTCGCGCGTCAGGTGAGCGTGATAGATGAGCCCGTCGCTTTGCAACGTCAGAATGTCTTCCCCGACGCCACTCGCAAGTTCGACCAGAACACCCTCGACACGCACTAGACGTGCATCATGCGTACCTTCCATCGCAGTCTGCAAGGTGATTGTCGGCGCGATCGGCTCTTCTCCGTCTCTCAACTTTCGCGCCACGGCATGCTGGAGAGACGGCGAATAACCTCCTGTCGTGACGAAACCGACGACGTCAACAAAATCGCCGACCTCGAATGGCACGTCGGCTCGAGTAAAAACAGAAACTCCGCCCGTCTGGTCTTGCACAAACATCATCGAGCCGCGCCGCATCGTCACCACGCCCTGCACGCGCGACCGATCGGTGACGTCATCTTCCGGTCGATACTGCATCAGGCGCTCCGACGCGATGACCGGCAATTGAAAGCCGTCGGCCGTGGACTCACGCAGCAACTGAATGTGATCGAGCGTAGGGACGAACAGCCGGAAGCCGACCATCTGCCGATTCTCGTTAAAGATCGTCCCGCTTACGCCCTGCACCCGGACGCGCGCATCGACAAGATGCTCGGGCAGATCGCCGGTATAATGTGGCACATGGATCTGGAACGACCGGTGCCCGATGGCCGACTCCAGCACGAGATGTTGTGCACGGCTCAGTTCCATCGATCGGATGGTGACCTCAACCTCCGCCCACTCGCCATCCTCCTTGCCCGTGAGCAGTTTTTCCATCGACCGGATCGGATCGTCCGGCATGCTGCCTTCACCGACAATGGTGAGGGTGCCCTGATCCACAATCGGAGCAAATCCGCCGGCTGAGGTCCAGCCCGTCAACTGTACGCGGTCACCGGCTTTGAGGTCGGGGTCGGGGCGATATGGATTGACATAGACCGATCCGGATGCGTCCTGCACGTAGAGGTTGCCCCACACCCGATCGTAGTAGGTGACAACGCCTTCGATTTCAACGGGATATCGGAGTAGCGCATCGTCGGGCGACATTCGCTTGACGTCCGCGGCCGAACGGATCACCGTACGCTCTGTGCTTTCAGCACGTGCTGAAACGGCTTCTTCAACCTCCTTTATCCCAACCCAATTCGCCGCCGATGGAGCTGACGGATCGCGGATCAAGATGTGGTCCTCGCCCGGCACATATATTCGATAGCCGAGGTGGCGGCCTTCTTCGTCGACATTCACGCCGATCGTGCCGCGAAGGCGTACGAGATGATTGAGGAGTAACGGATCGAGACGGTGATCGTAATCCGGAATGCGCACTTGGATACGCGTGCTGCCGCTCTCCAGTCGATGCGTGTGGAAGCTATCGCCGCTTCTCATCGCCGTAACCCCGCCTTCCACCTCAATCCAGGTGGATACGAAGTCGCTCAGGTTGTTCAAAGCGACAAAAGGTGCGTCTGGATACGAGCCTTCTCCGAGATAGGTGATGTCCATATCCGCGATCCCCACGCTTGTAGGAGCCGTACGCCCTTTCACGAGCACACTGTCGCCCGGTTCAACATCGTATCGCCGGCCGTCCATCGGAAGGTAGTAGCCGCCCGTGGCATCCTGGATGAACATGAACTCAAACACCGGCTCGTAATACGTGACGAGCGCGCGCAGCTCGACGGGCCGGTCGTGGGTCGCTGGATCTATGCTGGCCTGGTAGGTATCCGCAATCGTGGTTACAATTTGCGGCGCCGCCGGTCGATCCTCAACGGTGCAGGAGGATAAAACAAGCGCCAGTAAACCGACCAACGCAGCTGAAACGCGACGGGCGGAGACTGATGAAGAGCTAAGTCGACGGCGTACGGGCATATCCGACCGATAATCGATGTGGATCCTATCGAGGCGCAGAGGCAACGTCTTGCGTTGATCATTCGGAAGAATTCAGAAATCGTATCGGCCAAACGACGGCAACATTAATCTGAATTGTCTCTCTTCCAGGAAATCCATTAGCCGAAATCGAGGAATAGGTCTGCGGCGGAACGATTTGAACGGACTGCGTACCGACGTCGGGACTGCTAAATAACCTTCTATGTGGATCTTCCTCTCGCTCACGGCCGCCTTTGGGGCCGCCGGCACCAGCCTCGTACTGAAGCGGGCCGTTGAACACGGCGGAGTCGTTGTTTCGACGGTGGCATTCCGTTTTCTCGCCGGACTGTTGCTGCTGGTTCTTGCGGCCGTGTATGCGTCGGATGTCCAGTTTACCTCCACCTACTGGTTGGCGGCGGCACTTGCGATTCCTCCGGAGGTCGGCGGGATGCTCTGCCTCACGATGGCGCTTCGCAGCGGAGACCTCTCGCTCGTTCAGCCGATACTCGGCCTGATTCCGCTGCTGGTGATGGTGGGCGGCATCTTTGTGCTGAATGAGATTCCGGCGCCGGTCGCTGCAGTCGGCGTGGTGCTGGTTACCACGGGTGTCTATTTCGTGGGGATGACGGGCCGGACGTCCCTTCTCGAGCCCCTCCGAGCACTCGCACGTGCGAAGGCCAACCGCTACGCGATGGGGGCCGTCGTATTCTGGACGATGACGTCGGTCATCCACAAAATCGGGATCGCGGAAGTGGGGCCGTTTCCGTGGGCGGTCACGCTGATCCTGGGCTCGGCCTTACTCCTGACGGCACTGCTTCCCATCATGAGGCGCCGCATCGGCACGCGCATCAGGCCGATGAACCCGAAGCCGTGGACGCGATTGATGCTTCTCGGCGGCGTCGTATTCGCGCTTCAGCAGGTGGGGCTACATCTTGCATTGCAGATCGCCCAAGCGGGATACGTCGTCGCCGTCAACTCAACCAGCACCTTCATCGCTACCTTGATCGGCGTACTGATCTTGAAGGAAGGTGGGGGTTCAAGGTATCGCATCGTCGGCGGCACCCTCGTCACGTGTGGCGCCGTCCTGATCGCGCTGGCGGGATGACGC
>CBFGYX010000240.1:0-3645 GCA_965653075.1 uncultured bacterium | reverse complement strand
GGAAGACCGCAAACGTCAGGGGTATTTTTGAGTAGGGCGGTGGGTGGTTGTTGGTATATGACACGGTGAGTCCTGACCACCGTGGCGCCTGATTGACGATGGACGACTGGCGATAGACGACGGCATCGCTGAAGGTCAGAGATGCACCAGTAGGTTGACGGCCTCTTTAAATCCTGACTATCAAGGTTTTGTGGGCATGGCTTTCAAGTTCGAAAAGCTGGAGGTCTTCAATCTTTCGCTCGATTACATTGATCAAGTGTACGATCTGATCCGACTTCTGCCGGAAGAGGAACGATTCAATCTCAGCAATCAGATGCGCCGAGCGGTAACCTCGATCTGTTTGAATATTGCGGAAGGATCAACGGGGCAAACCGATGCGGAACAGGCGAGATTTCTGGGGATGGCTCTGCGTTCACTAATAGAAACCGTTGCGTGTCAGCATATTATGCGCCGTAGAGACTACGTAGAGGTCGACCAACTACGGGGCGCATATCGTTCCGCGGCGGAGTTGGCGACGAAGATTCAGGCCCTACGCAATAGTCTGCAGTCAGATAAGCCGTGGGTGCGAGAAGAATTCAGACCTTATCCGAGGCAACAGCCACCGACCAGTGCAGGTGGTATCGAAAGTGACACTCAAGACAAGCCGTGAGTGTCAGCTGCATCTCCGATTGCTTCGGTGCGGTCGTAGCCGTCAATCGTCCGTCGTCAATCGTCTTTCATCCGACAACATTCTGAGAAACCCCAACCCTTTCACCGATGGACCTCCTTCGCTTCACCACCGCCGGCAGCGTTGACGACGGCAAAAGCACGTTAATCGGCCGGTTGCTGTACGACTCGAAATCGATTTTCGAGGATCAGTACGAAGCCATCGAACGCTCGAGTCAGTTGCAGGGCAATGGCGAAGTCAACCTTGCGCTTCTCACCGACGGCCTCCGCGCTGAGCGTGAGCAGGGCATCACGATCGATGTTGCCTACCGCTACTTCGCCACGCCTCGGCGCAAGTTTATTATTGCCGACACGCCGGGCCATATCCAGTACACGCGCAATATGGTGACAGGCGCGTCGACCGCCGAACTTGCTATTGTGCTCGTCGACGCGCGGAACGGCGTCATGACACAATCGCGCCGTCACGGGTTCATCGCGTCGCTGCTGCAGATCCCGCACATCGTGGTGGCGATCAACAAGATGGACCTCGTCGATTACTCGCAGGAGGTGTACGATGAGATCGTCGCCGAGTACGAGTCATTCGCCAGGAAGCTCGTCGTCGACGGCATCACGTACATCCCCATCTCTGCACTCAAGGGTGACAACGTCGTCAATCGGAGCGGGGAGATGCCGTGGTACGAGGGGCCTACGCTGATGAGCTTCCTCGAGAACGTGCGCGCAGGCGCCGAACACAATGCGGTCGACTTCCGGTTTCCGGTGCAGTACGTCGTCCGTCCGCACCAGGACTTTCGCGGCTTCGCGGGCCAGGTGGCGTCGGGATCGGTGGTGCCCGGTGAGGAGATCATCGCGCTGCCGTCGGGTCAGGAGTCGCGAATAAAATCGATCGTTCGGTACGAGGGTCCGGTAGAGAGTGCCGCGGCGGGGGAATCGGTTGTCATCGAACTCGAGGACGAGATCGACATCAGCCGTGGCGACATGATCGTGCGCGCCCGGAATCGGCCGACGGTCGACTATCGGATCGACGCCGATTTATGCTGGATGAACGAAGAGCCGCTGCGGCTCGACCGGGCGTACATCCTGCAGCATACGACGCGCCGGACCAACGCATACGTCTCGGAGATCATCTATCGGTTCGACGTCGACACGTTACACCGCGAAGAAGCCGATACATTCAAGCTCAACGACATCGGCCGCGTCGAGCTGACGACGACGACACCGCTGTTTTTTGACGCCTACCGAATTAATCGGAAGACCGGCTCGTTCATCCTCATCGATCCCGACACCAACACGACGGTTGCCGCCGGCATGATCCGCGGCGTTGCGCAGGATGTGCCTCCGGTCGGGAAGGAACGCCGCGAGGCGCGGACGTCGCCCAATGTGGTGTGGACGCCGCTCAACGTTCCGCGCGAGGTGCGTGAGGCCAAGCACGGCCATCGTTCGGCCGTACTCTGGTTTACCGGACTCTCAGGCTCAGGCAAGTCGGCCATCGCAAGGGCCGTGGAAAAGCGACTTTTCGAGAGCGGACACCAGACGATGCTGCTCGACGGCGATCACCTGCGCCACGGCTTGAACGGCGACCTCGGGTTTTCGGCAAACGACCGCGCGGAGAATATCCGGCGCGTCGGTGAGGTCAGCCGACTCTTTTTCGAACAAGGCAGCCTCACGTTCTGCACCTTCGTGTCGCCATACGCTGCGGACCGCGACTTCGTGCGGTCGCTGATACCGTCCGATTCTTTTGCCGAGGTGTTCGTGGATTGCTCGATAGAGACGTGCAAACGCCGAGACCCGAAAGGTCTGTACGAACGGGCGCTGCGAGGTGAGATCACCGACTTTACGGGTGTCTCAGCGCCATACGAACGTCCTCAAAATCCTGAGCTCTTGATCAATACGGATGAGCTGACCCTCGAGGAAGGCGTCGAGCGCGTGCTGGAGTACATGCGCGAGAAGGGCCTGCTGAAGGCAGGGTGATTGGCGATTAATACGGCGGCCAACGACGAACCGATGATACTGTGATGACTGAACTCGGCTGGGATGCCTGGTACACCGTTGCCGTCGTCGTGGCGCTCGTCGTCATTCTGGTGAAGGAGTATCTGCGGCCGGATGTGGCGATGATGGCAGCGCTCGGTGCAATCCTGGCCGCCGGCGTGCTCGAGCCGGCTGATGCTTTCGCGGGTTTCTCGAACCCGGCGGTACTGACCGTGGCCTCGCTCTTTATCGTGGCTGCAGGCGTTTCCCGGACAGGAGCCATCGATTTCATGGACGCCTGGATGACGCCGCGGCATGGCGGCGTGCGCGCGACGATCGGCCGGGTGATGATGCCGGCGGCCTTCTTATCTGCCTTTCTGAACAACACGCCCATCGTCGCGATGCTCATTCCGCGTGTGCAGGCGGTCGCGGAGCGAGTCGGTATTTCGAGTTCGCGGTTGCTGATCCCGCTCTCGTACGCCGCGATCGCGGGCGGAATGACGACGCTAATCGGGACGTCCACCAACCTGCTCGCATCGGGCTTCCTCGTGCAGAACGGCTACGAAGGATTCCACATGTTCGAGTTTGCGTGGATTGGGATTCCCGCAGCATGCGCCGTCATCATCTATCTGATGGTCTTCGGGCCGCGTCTGCTTCCGGATCGATCGGCGGGCAGCGAAACGCCCGGAGATGTTCGAGATTATCTGTTCGAACTGCGCGTGCCGGCAGGGTCGTCACTGGTGGGCAGAACCATCGTCGACGCCGAGCTTCGCTCGCTGAAGTCAGGGTTTCTTGTCCACGTGCGGCGACAGAACGTGATCGTTCAGGCGGCACCTTCTGAAATTTTGCGCGAGGAAGACGTGCTTGCGTTTTCAGGAGATCCTGACCTGATCGATCGTTTGCTGAAGCGAGATGGACTGGACCGGGTGATGAACGGCTACGAAGGATTCCACATGTTTGAGTTTGCGTGGATTGGGATTCCCGCAGCATGCGCCGTCATCATCTATCTGATGG
>CBFGYX010000239.1:0-3652 GCA_965653075.1 uncultured bacterium | reverse complement strand
TGGGCGCGTAATCAAGTTCGGCAGATCGCGCTGACCCAGCTTGCGGACGTCATCGAGGGGGACTTCACGCTCGAACGGATCGAAGGCAACCTGCTGCGCGGTCCGAGCCTCATCAATATCACGATTGTCGACGGCGAGGGCCGGCCGTTCGTTCAGGCCGATACGCTTACGGTCGGCTACTCGCTCTTCGGATTCCTGCGCCAGCGGGTAACGCTGCGTGACGTCGAGATCGCCAACGCCGAGATCATCCTCGACAAGCCGCCCGGCGAAGAGTGGAACTTCATGCGCATCTTCATGCCCGATCCACCGGATCCCGAGCGTGAGCCGAGCAACTGGGGCAATTGGATCGACCTCCGCGGCCTGTCGCTCCGCAATGTCTATCTCGCTGTCCGGTCGGAGTGGGAGGCGGCCGAAGATCTTACGCCGGAAGAAGCACAGGAAGCTTTGCACGACGCGCTTACCGGCGAGTCTCGCAACCGCGTGGTGGCTGTGGAGGGAGGTTACCAGTCGGTCATGGAATTCTCCGACCTCTACGCCGAGCTGCCCCAGGTGACGATCGCGCGGCCCGACATCGAGGGGATGCCCGTCGAGGTGGCGTCGTTCGCAGGCATCGCCCAGCCGTTCCATCCCCCGGCCGCCGTCATCAACGACCTGTCGGGCTCGTTTCTGCTCCGAAACGACACCCTCCACTTCCGGAACATCGCAGGCGAACTTCCCGCCACGGAGCTCGAGGGGGATGGATTCTATACGTTCGATGCGGGAGATCTCTACCTCGAGCTGGATGCGCACCCTGTCGCGCTGAATGACCTACGCTGGCTTTACCCACCGCTGCCGGAAGAAGGCGGCGGCTCGCTGAAGCTCGCGCTCAAAATGGCGTCCACCACCACAACCGTTGTGGCAGAGGAGATCGACCTCACGCTCAACGGCGCCTCCGTTACGGGCAAGCTGGGGATGACGGTGGGTGACACACTTCGGCTGTCGGACACCCGGCTTCATATCGCAGATCTACCAACAGAACTCATCGAGCAGTTCGCGCCCGATTTCGACCTGGCGATGTCCGGCATCCTGAATGGCCGTCTGGCCGTGGATGGAACGATGGATGCCATGTCGGTCGATGTTGACCTCGCCTTCGAGGATCGGTCCGGACGTTACAGTCAGGTGCTGGCGTCAGGAGACATTGAGCTGGATAATGACGTCACCCTCGACGATTTCAGTATCAGGCTTGATCCACTCGAGACCGATCACGTGCGTGCCTTCGTGCCGGACCTGCCGGTTCACGGCCGGCTTTTCGGTCATGCGCACCTCGACGGCACCACGGGAGGCCGCATGATTGTCGATGCCGACCTCCGGCACAACGACCCCCGGGCCGGCATGAGCAGGCTTACGGCCGCAGGCGCGGTAGACATGGGCGAAGCAATCGTGCTGCACAGCCTCGACGTGGAGCTGGCACCGCTACAACTTGGTGCCGTGGCCGCGGAGAGTGACGCCGTACCGCCGGGCGCATTCGTGACCGGTACCGCCCGCGTGGACGGCCCTCTTGACGGCGTACTGAGCCTCGCCGCACAGCTTCAACTCACGGATCCTGCCGCGGGAACGGGCAACATCGCGGTCAACGGAGGCCTCGCCTTCGCTGAAGCGATCTCGTTCCGCGAGCTCGCAATCGACGTCGCCGGCATCCCGGGGGCAATGCTGCGAACGTATGTCGACGGCATCCCGCCCGGTCTCGTCGCCACGGGGTCTGCAGCGCTCAACGGCCGTCTCGACCAACGCGTCAACGTAACCGCGCGGGTCAACCTCGACCACGCGAATCACCCGCGCAGTACCCTCGCCGTATCCGGCGGCGTGGCCATGCGGGATGCGCTCACGTTTGATGGCGTCAACGTAGACTTCGATCCGCTTCATCTGGCGCTTATCGAGACCGTAATGCCGGACGTCGAGGCGGACGGCATCGTCTATGGCCGAACCTCAATCGAGGGATCGCTCGAATCAGGGCTGGACTTCACGACCGACCTGCGGCACATCGCTGCCGAGACGTCGCGTGTGACCGGACACGGCTCCATCTTAATGGGGGATGATCCGGACATGGCGGTCGACCTTCGGCTTGAACCGTTGTCGATGGAGCTGGCGAGTTACTTCGTCGCGGATACGGAGTTCACCGGCCACCTTCGCGGATCGGTCCGCGTGCGCGGCTGGATGGACGACATCCACATCGATGCCGCTTTAACGGACCACCGGGGCGGGAGGATCAATCTCGCAGGGGCTTATACCGTCGTACAGCCGGCATCCGCCCGCTATGACGTCCAGCTCAACCTCACCGCCTTCGATCCGTCGAACGTCATGCCGTCGTCGCCCGTAGATGGACGAGCCACAGGAGCGATCACACTGGCGGGTTCAGGCCTCGACCCGGCCTTCCTGCGGGCGCGGCTCACGTCAGACATCATGATTGAAGATGTCCTCGATACAGGCAACGGCCGTTTCCGTCTCGACGTAAACATCGCTGAAGGCCTCGCTCGATTTTCCTCCAGTGACATTCGGCTCGCCGACACCCGGCTGAGCATGGACGGTTCGTTCGGGATAATTGACAATCGATCAGGTGAACTCCAGCTCACCGCCGAGGTCGACTCCCTCCATCACCTGGCGCCCTGGATCGGCGTGCAGGATACGTCGGTCGTGCTGGCAAGGCCGTCGATCCGCGAAGAACGGATGCGCCAGGCGGAGGAGGAGTTCCGTGCGGCGGTGCGCCAGGCGCAGGTTGCCTACATGGCCGCCGGCGAGCGTCAGAATGTGGACTTCACGCCATCGCGCCCGTACTACATCCCCAGAGACACGCTCGCCGGTAGCATCAAGATGAACGCGGTGCTCAGCGGCAACATCGCGCTCTTTAGCGCCGCGGGTACACTCGAGGCTGAGGAGTTGATGATGCGCGGGAATTACGTCGGTGATCTGGGAGGGCGCTTCGATATTCGGAATATCGGGTCGGAGACGATTAACGGTGAGCTCGACATTTCGGCCGAGGATGCCCTGGCGGCGGGCTACTCTATCGCATCGGCAGACATCCGCGCCGTCTACGAAGGCGGCCGCTACGGCGATGGATCGATCAATGCCAACCTCCTGCTTACCGAAGGCACCTCTGCATCGGTGGATAGCGACTTCGTCCTCTCGTTGGAGCAAAACGAGGTGCTCATCGGAGATATGGCGGTTGAGGTTGACTCCGTTCGCTGGCAAAGTGCGGGCGAGGGTCGGCTTGCATGGGGCGGCGCCGGCCTGGATATCGAAAACATCCTGCTCGAGAGTAATACGGGCGGCCGCATTTTTGCCCATGGCGCGTTCCCGCTGGAAGGCACGGGCGACCTCCGTTTCGAAATCGAGAACCTCGAGGTTGCCGACATCATTGTGCTCATCCAGTCGGATATGGATGTCGCTGGTCGTCTCGATTTAGTGGGAACGCTGCGAGGCACACAGTCCGACCCCCAGATCGAGCTCGACGGCACCCTGACCAGTGTGCGTGTGGATGGCGCGCCCATGCCGGCACTCGTGCTCGATGCTGTCTACCGCGCTCAATTGTTGGAAGGGAGCATCCTGGCCGAGGCGGATTCGCTCGATTTAGTGGGAACGCTGCGAGGCACACAGTCCGACCCCCAGATCGAGCTCG
>CBFGYX010000238.1:0-3663 GCA_965653075.1 uncultured bacterium | reverse complement strand
TCATTCTGCCGTCGAACGAACGACGACAAACTCTACGACGCTATGATGCGCCTGATGAAATCCTCTTTTACACTTTTCTCCGCACTTCTACTGCTGATCGTGCTGTGTGCGCCACGAGTGGCGACCGCCCAGGATGTGACGGCCTTCGTCAACGTCAACGTGTTACCGATGGACGCCGAGCGTGTGCTGAACGGGCAGACGGTGATCGTGCGCGACGGCATCATTGCCGAGATGGGTCCGGCAGCCGAGGTCTCCGTGCCTGCCGGCGCGATAGAGGTCGATGGTACCGGCCGATACCTGATGCCGGGCCTCGCCGAGATGCACGGGCACGTGCCCGGAGCCGACAATCCGCAGTTCACCGAAGACATGCTGTTCCTGTACGTGTCGAACGGCGTGACAACGGTGCGGAACATGGCGGGTGATCCCTACCACCTTGAGCTGCGCGAGCGCATCCTCGACGGCTCGCTCCTTGGCCCGACGATTTATGCGGCGGGGCCGGGCTTCGGCGGAAGCTGGGTCTCGACGCCGGAGCAGGCCGAGGCGCGCGTGCGCGAACAGCACGAGGCGGGGTACGATTTGCTGAAGATCTTCGACATGCCGGAGGAGACCTACCACCACATGGCGTCCGTGGCGCATGAGGTCGGCATCGACTTCGCCGGGCACATACCGGCCTCCGTCGGACTCTCCGGTGCGCTCGAGGCACGCCAGCGTTCGATCGACCACCTTGACCGGTATGTCGAGTTTCTCGTGCCGGATCCGTCCGCACTCGAGGGACGCGAAATCGGCTTCTTCGGCAGCGGCGTCCTCGATCTTGTCGACGAAAACCGTATCCCGCTCGCCGTACAGGCCACGATCGATGCCGGCACCTGGAACGTGCCTACGCTGAGCCTGGTGGAGCATCACGCCTCGCTCGAATCGCCCGAGGAGATGATCCAGCGGCCGGAAATGCAGTACATCCCCCCCGGCATGCGCGAAGCCTGGCGCCAGGCCAAGCATAACTTCCAGAACGACGAAAACTTCTGGCCCAATGCGCAGGAGTTCGTCGAGCTGCGGCGCAAACTCACGCGCGAACTCCACGCCGCGGGCGCACCCATCGTGCTGGGCTCCGATGCTCCACAGTGGTTCAATGTGCCGGGCTTCTCGATCCACCACGAGCTTCGCATGATGGTCGATGCCGGACTCACGCCCTACGAAGTGCTAACCACCGGCACACGCAACGCCGGTGTTTATTTCGGGCTCGAAGATGAGTTCGGCACGATCGCACCGGGTCTCCGCGCCGACCTGATACTGCTGGAAGCGAATCCCCTCAATGACATCGGCAACGTACAGCAGCGCGCCGGGGTGATGGTCCGGGGACACTGGCTGCCTGAAGCCGAGATCCAGACGCACCTCGACGAAATCGCCGCGCGGATGGCGGAATGACGGTTGTTGGTTCTGGGTTTGTGGTTACAGGTTGTTGGTTTGTGGTTTGTGGTTTGTGGTTGTTGGTTTGTGGTTTGTGGTTGTTGGTTTGTGGTGGAGCGATATTCTGGCGGTTGATTGACGATGGATGGTGGACGGTTGACGATCGGGGCCGGACTTTTGAGACGGTCCTACGTAGTGCCGTCTCAAAAGGCCCGGGTTCGCAGACAACTTGAGCAGCCTCCGGCGCATCGTCGATCGTCCCTCGGCCATCGTCGACCAGCTGAAGCGGCCGTCGTGACCTCGCCGCCCGGACCCACGCCACGTCCATCCATCCAATAACCAACAACCAACAACCAGTAACCAATAACCAACATCCGCTCCCTACGCATTCAGCTGCCAGATCGTAAAATTAAGTGCCGACGCGAACGTCACCCAGGCGATGTACGGCAGCAGCATCATGCCCGCCCATTTGTTGTGGCGCCAGAACAGGATGATCGTCCCGATGATGGCGAACCACAGCACGACGATCTCGCCGAAGGCCACGTCAAACAGCTGCTCGCCGAAGAAGAGCCAGGGCCAGGCGGCATTAAGTACGAGTTGTACCACATAGAGTGACAGAGCTGCGGTGGCGCCGCGGAAGCCGCTGGTTCGCCAGACCATCCAGGCGGCAATCGCCATAAGCACATATAGTATCGGCCAGACGATGCCGAACGTTGCCGAAGGCGGCGTCCACGACGGCTTGGCGATTTCATCGTACCAGGGTCCGGCCTGAAACTGAGATCCGAAGAGCGCCGCCGCTGCGGTGAGGCCTCCCCATACAAGGAGTCCGACGAACGCCGGGGCGGTGCGAGAGGTCGATGCGTCTGAATGGTTCATGAGCGGGTGAGTGGTGGATGTTCGCGTGCTTTTTGGGCAGTCGTGAACGATCACTCCCTTCATTTTGCTCGGACCCGGGCGTTACGTCGCTGCAAAGTCTGGCAGCGCAATGACGCCGGGCCACACATCACGCCCAACTTCTCGAGTCCATCAAGGCGGCATTCACGTGCTGCGGAGCAGCGTGCCACTAACGCGGAACTCAGCTCTCGGCTCGGGTCGCGAGATCACTCTTGATCGACTCGGCCTCTGAGATGACCGCCAGCACCTCGTTTTCGAGCCGTCGCGACAAGTCCCGCGCGCCGCCAAGCTGCCGGCTTGCGCCCAAGTCTTCGAGTTGAGCGGCGGTGCGGCTGGCGCGGGCCGCTTCGAACTGAGCCAGCGATCCTTTCATAGCGTGCGCCGCAAATCGGAGGGCGTCGGCATCGTTCCTGTCGATGGCACTGCGGATCTCGTCGATCTCTTCCGCCAATGATGACACGAATGTGTCGATCAGGATCGGCAGGAAGTCGAGATCGTCGACAAACGCGGACATCAGTTTCTCGCGATCGATGGCGGCCGACGTGTCATCCTCGTCATCGGTTGCGTCAACATCCTGCGAAGCGATATCGGTTACGGATTCCTGAGGCGATCCCTTTCCACTCAGATCCCGAAGAACCACCTGAAGCTCATCGAAGTGGAGCGGCTTTGTCAGAAAGCCGTCCATCCCTGCATCCAGCGCCCGCTTGCGGTCCTCCGTCAGTGCACACGCCGTCAGCGCCACGATGGGCGTGCGGCGATCACTGCTCGACTCTTCTCTGCGGATCCGCCGTGTTGCTTCAATGCCGTCCATGATCGGCATCTGCAGATCCATAAAGATCAGATCGAAGCCCCGGCGAGCGGCCTCAACGGCAGCGCGTCCATCGAACGCCGTGTGCACGTCATGTCCCAGCTTCTCGAGCATTCGCCTGACCACCCTCTGGTTTACGGGGTGATCTTCGACGACGAGGACGCGGAAGCTCTCGGTAGCAAGCGCCGACGGCTGCGGCCCGCCCTCTTGTACCGGAGCCGATGGTATTGTCAGTTTCTCGTGCAATGCGCGGCGCGTAACCGGCTTGATGAGCCGTCGGCATTCTTGAGCGAGGGAGGGATCCGTGGCGGATATCGCCGGGAGCGCAACAATTACCTCGAGGCTTTGATCATCGTACGATTCGCGAACCGCTTGCAGAATCGACGGCGTGTCCATATCCCCCACAACCTGATCAATCAACAGGGCGTCGAAGGGGGCGGGGGAGTGCCGGGCATCATCGAGTGTCTGGCACGTATCCGGTACCGGCACAGCCGCTGCTTTCTCATTTACATCGTCCTCCATGCGCATTGCGCGTATAAATAATGTCTCCTCCCGGC
>CBFGYX010000237.1:0-3665 GCA_965653075.1 uncultured bacterium | reverse complement strand
AATACGCGTATCCGTCGGGGTCGCCGTATTCGAAAAGAACCAGCTCGCGACCGAACGGCATTTCCGCACGTGCACCGATTCCGATCTCGAGTTTATGCCCATCGCGGGACAGCGTGGTGTCTCTTCGTACGTCTACCGTGAAAATGGAACGGGGGGATGAGGCGTGCAGCGTATCGACCTGGTCGCTTGATTGATTCCATTCAAGCAGGTAATGGTCATCCGACCATCGCAGATATTGGGTTTCCGGCTGCGGGCACGGATCCTCATCGCAATAGATTGTCCGGATTCGATGCCAGCTTTCGTCATCCCGCGTGATTGATCCATCAACCGTCCTCACCCACTCAAAATACCCGATGAAGTGCCACGTATTACCGTCGGCCAGCGGGTACCAGCGCTGCGGATCAAGATCGTACGGCTCAGCGGCGTGATTGAAGGTGATCTCGGCATCGTCGGGGATGTCGGCTTTTGCAAATGCGTAGAAGAATACCCGGGGCATTTCGGCCAGGCACCTCGTCATGAGGCCGTACACATGCGCCAGATTGAAAACAACCTCATCCCCTGTGAGAACCGCCGATTTAAGGTTTCCACCGATCGCATGGCATCCCGACATACCATAGGATACGGCCACGATGAGGTGGTTTTCGAAGGATGGTTCGGGCGGTGGCACGAGTTCGTACTCGCCGTCCACCAATCGATAGGCCACGGGCCAGTGGGGCAGCACGGCCTCGTTCCATGAGGCGAGATCCCGGAAGACGTACTCGCCTCCAGGCAGCACGACCATGCCGTAGTGCAGGTACTCAAACTCCAACTCGACCACGGAATCCTGCGCGATAGCGACGGACACCATCGCGCCGCAGAGGATGATCGGGACTACCATTCGTAGCAGCATGGTTCCTCCCGGGTCAAAGGCCGCGCCGGCAAGTTGCCTTACGGCCGGTTATCAACATTTACACTTGTCAATCTATGCCATAAAGTGTGGCAAAGCACCCTGGCCGCGCAACATGAAGACAGACGGATTGAGGAACGCGTGCGATCGTATGCCGAATAGCTCGAAGTATATTTCCTCATGTCGCGAGAACGTGTTAGGAATTCCAAGCTTACGATTCTCTGCCCGAGCTTTACGCACCGCCCGATTGCCCAGACGACGAATCTGAATCGACTCCTCGTGAAGCTTCTCCTTTGTTTTCATAATCACTATACCAAGTCGCGTTTGACCCGCGCCACTTCCGTCTTTCACATTCTTCTTTAGCGGACCGCGATCCGCCCTTCCATCGGCGATGACGGCTGCGCATAGTACCGCCGCGGTATGCGCCCGGCGAGGTAGGCCTGGCGTCCGGAGATCACGGCGTGCTTCATCGCCGTAGCCATCTGGACGGGATGCTTCGCCTCGGAGATGGCCGTGTTGAGCAGGATGCCGTCATAACCGAGCTCCATCGCCCTGTTGGCATCGCTGGCCGTGCCGATGCCGGCGTCGACGATGAGCGGCGTATCCGGCACCAGTTCGCGGACCAGGCTGAGGTTGTACGGATTGACGAGGCCCATCCCGCTACCAATTGGAGACGCGAGGGGCATCACGGCCGCGCAGCCGAGATCGGCAAGTTTACGGCACGTAATGGGGTCGTCGTTGGCGTACGCGAGCACGGTGAAGCCAAGGTCGCGGAGCTGCACCCAGCGGATGCCCGCCTCGACGGCTTCCAGAAGTTCCTCCTGAACGGTTGAGTTGGTAAAGCGATCGGCGATGAGGCAGACGCTTGACGGAAGACGTGTCGCCCTCAACCGATGAGGCTTGGTGATATCGACGCTCACTTCACCGCGATCCGCCCTTCCATCGGCGATGACGGCTGCGCATAGTACCGCCGCGGTATGCGCCCGGCGAGGTAGGCCTGGCGTCCGGAGATCACGGCGTGCTTCATCGCCGTAGCCATCTGGACGGGATGCTTCGCCTCGGAGATGGCCGTGTTGAGCAGGATGCCGTCATAACCGAGCTCCATCGCCCTGTTGGCATCGCTGGCCGTGCCGATGCCGGCGTCGACGATGAGCGGCGTATCCGGCACCAGTTCGCGGACCAGGCTGAGGTTGTACGGATTGACGAGGCCCATCCCGCTACCAATTGGAGACGCGAGGGGCATCACGGCCGCGCAGCCGAGATCGGCAAGTTTACGGCACGTAATGGGGTCGTCGTTGGCGTACGCGAGCACGGTGAAGCCAAGGTCGAGGAGCATCCGCGCGGCCTTGAGCAACTGCTCGACGTCGGGAAGCAGCATCTCGTCGTCGCCGATGACTTCGAGCTTGACAAGATCCGTCTCCAGTGCCTCGCGGGCGAGTTCGGCCACGAGTACGGCCTCCTTCGCCGTATAACACCCGGCCGTATTCGGAAGGAGCGTGAGCCCGCGTTCACGCAGCAGCGCCAGCACGCTCTCATCCGACTTATCGTACACGTTGACGCGCCGGATGGACACCGTTACGAACTCCGCACCCGATGCTTCGATCGAGTCGAGCATCACCTGCGGGCTCGGATAGCGGCTCGTGCCGACCATCAACCGCGACTTAAAGGCATACGATCCGATCTTCAGCTCGTCTGCCGTTTCGTTATCCAGAAGTAGTTCAGCCATATTTTGGACGTAAATGCCGCAGCAGGCCTGCAACTAATGGGCCGACAAGAATCGGCGCCTCAGCCGCCCTGACGCGCCGTAATCACTTCCAGCCGGTCGTCGGCTTTGAGTGCAACGTCTTCCCAGCTTGCTCGGCGCACGACCTCGTCATTCACCGCAACTGCTATGCCCTTCGAATGAAGCGGGTCGATGTCCAACGACCTGAGCAAATCGACGACGGTCTGCCCCGCCGTGATGGTCTTCGCGTCTCCGTTAACCGTTACCTGTACGTTGTCTGCCATAGTTCTGTATCAAAAGAGGCCTTAGCCTCATTAGTTCGACTTGAAACGCAACGGAGAAAACGGCCCGGGCCATGGGGAGGTTTCTTTGCCGAGGATCAGATCGGCAGAGACGCGCGCGGTGAGCGGTGCGAGCATGACACCGTGGCGGTAGTGTCCCGTGGCCATAAAAACGCCGGGGGCGCTTGAGAAGCCAATGATGGGCTGATGGTCACGGCTCGCTGGTCGGAGTCCGGCCCACGTATCGACGACGGGCAAGTCGTAGATACCGGGCACGATCTCCCAGGCGCCCTCGAGGAGCTTGTAGAGTCCGCCGCCGGTCACGTCGGTGTCGAATCCCATCTCTTCGGATGTCGCACCGAGCAGCAGCCGGCCGCCGGGCTTCGGCACAAGGTAGCCATGCGGCCCCCGTACTACGTGGCCGAGCTCAAACGGCCGAATCATCTTTAGCTCGATCATCTGGCCCTTCACCGGCCGCACCGGCGGTCGGTCTTCCTTCGCGAGGCCTTCGATCTGGCGGCTCCACGCGCCCGCGGCCAGCACGACGACGTCGCCGGCAACTTCCTCACCACTCTCCAGCACCATGCGCGGACGGCGCTCATCGGGTTCGATCGCGGCAACCGGTGCGTCCTCCCGCACCTCACCTCCATGCTTGCGGATTGCTTCTATCAGCGCGAGGACGAGGCGGCGGTTGTCAACCTGGATATCGTCGGGAGAAAGCACGCCTGCCGTTACGCGGGGTGCGAGAAACGGCTCTTGGTCGCGGGCCTCGGCG
>CBFGYX010000236.1:0-3686 GCA_965653075.1 uncultured bacterium | reverse complement strand
TGCTCCATCATGCCACCAAAGTCTCGTTGGTTTCGGCGTAGACGTGGTTAATGTGGTCCCGCGCCTGCTCGTAAAGACGGGCTACGTGATCGTCGTCGAGACTGTAGTACACCATGCGTCCCTCCCGTTCCGAAGCGACGAGACCGCGATCCCTCAGTACCCTGAGCTGGTGCGAGGTCGCTGACTGGGATAGCCCGACGGTGGCCGAGATATCGCAGACGCAAAGACGGCCTCCCGACAGCGCGGCTACAATGCGAAGCCGGGTCGGGTCTCCGAGAGCGGCGAACAGGTCCGTCATCGCCGACAGCTCCACTGGCTCGGGCAGCACTTTCCTCGCGTTTCGAACCGCCTCGGTGTGCACAACTGTCTCGCTGCATCCCGGCACATCATCTATCTGGTGGATGCGCTCATCCCGTTTAGGTCTGGCCACTGGTATTAACGCTATTGTGATATGAATGAGTAGTTACTCATATATCGACTCGATATGATACGCGTTATGATTTGATCCCGCGAACTCTCCGCGTTGCAGGATAAAATTCAGGGGTGCGTCATCAGCAGCAAACGCGAAGTCCTCGAGGACTCACGCTTTGCGCAACAACTCAGCGGCTCGGTCCTGATGCAACAAAGCCCCGGTGCGAGAAGCATCGAGGCTTTGATGAGACGTTAGTCTTTTTTGTCGGACTTGCCGGAGTCGGGCTTGTCCTCCGGCCCGGCAACCTTGGGTGTCGCTTCGAGGACGTTATCGATCAGGCCGTAATCTTTGGCATCCTGCGCACTCAGCCAGTAGTCGCGGTCGGCATCTCGTTCAATTTCCTCGACCGTCTTACCGGTATGCTGTGCCAGTATCTCGTAGAGGCGAGTTTTCAGCCAGAGGATCTCGCGGGCCTGAATCTCAATGTCGGAGGCCTGCCCCTGTGTACCGCCGAGCGGCTGGTGGAGCATGATTCGACTATTCGGCAGCGCCGCACGCCGGCCCGTGGTGCCGGCCGTCAGCAGTACCGAGCCCATCGACGCGGCGAGTCCAACACAGATCGTCGCAATCGGCGGCTTGATGTGCTGCATGGTGTCATAGATCGCAAGTCCGCTGTAGATGACACCGCCGGGCGAGTTGATGTAGATATTGATGTTTCGCTCGGGATCCTCGCTGGCCAGGAAGAGGAGCTGCGCAACGGTAAGGTTGGCAATCTGGTCGTTGATCGGCGTGCCGATGATAACGATGTGCTCCTTCAGCAGGCGGCTGAAGATGTCGTACGCCCGTTCGCCTCGCGTGGTTTGTTCGACGACCATCGGCACGAGGCCTGCGATCGACTGATCCCGAAACGGGCCGCCGTAAATGCTCGTCGGCAGCGACGTGAGACTCTTGCTGAACTTTATAAAGTCCTCGACCATGTTCGTCGGGTAATTTCGAATGGGGATGAAAGGCCGCGGTTGCTACATAAGCGCTAAACCGATGGTTCCACGCTTATTCGGCCTCGGTCTCGTCCGCTTTCTTAGCGTCCATACGCTCTGAGTAGGCTTCCGGATCGAGTTCTTCCACCTGCAACTTATCGGCAAGCGCGGCGAACACTTTGCGGCTGAGCAATTGCTGACTGATGCGCTCGAGGAGGCCCATCTGCTCGTAATATTGACGGAGGATGTCGGGTGAGAATTCCTCACCGGCCGCCATGGAGTTGAAATGCTCGTCCATGTCTTCATCCGTCAGTTCGATCTTCTCCTGCTCGATGACAGCATCACGAATGAACATCCACTTCGCCTGTTGAACGGCCTCAGCGCGGTTGCTTTCGCGGAACTCCTCTTCGTTGAAGTCATCCGGCAGCCCACCCTGGCTGCGCTGCTTGACATCTTCTACGAACGAGTCGAGGTAGAGGATGACTGACGACTCAGGCACCTCGAAGTCGTGAAGTTCGAGCATCCGCTGCATGATATTGCTTTCGAACAGCTCGCGCGACTGTTCGTCCATCTGAGCCGAGATCTGCTTGCGGATCGATTCACGGTACTCATCGACCGAGGTGAACTCGTCGTTGGTGAACTCCGCCACGTTCGCGTCATCCAACTCGGGTAGCTCGCGGTTCTTGACCTCTTTCAGCGTGATCTCGTAGCGATGTTCGTGCAGATGATCGCCCTCACCGTGGGGGATGTTTACCCGAAACGTCTCGCCCGCTTTTTTGCCGAGGAGTGCCGTTTTCCAGTGCTCGGTCAGGTTCGGATCGTCCAGAAACACCTGCCGGTCTTCTTCACGCCGACCGACGACGGCCGTATCCGTCTCGAGGTCGAGTTCCTGAATGTCGAACACGACCTGATCCGTTTCCCCTGCTGCCTCTTCGGAGGGTGACAAGTCGGCATTGTTGCGCCGGAGATCCTCGAGTTGCTCCTCGACCAATTCATCCTCTACTTCGAATTTCAGGCGCGGAACCTTGACGTCGCTCAGATCGGCAAGCTCGATCTGAGGCCGGGTACCAAAACGTACCAGCGCGCGTAGATCGCTGTCGATCTCGTAGTCGAGTTCAGCCAAAACGGGCTGCCCAACCACATCGTATTCGTCGTTGTCGAGTACCGACTCGTTGTAGACTTCCTGGACCTTTCTTTCGGCAACACCAGCCGCCAGAGCCGGTCCGTACAGCTTCTTAACCAGCGACAACGGCACTTTGCCGGGACGGAAACCCTTGGCCTGGGTCTGTGCCCGCTGAGCCCGCAGCACCTTGTCGACTTCGGGCTTAAGATCTTCGGCTGAAACCGTCACCTCGAGTTCGAATTCGACGGCGCTTTTCTTCGTAACGTTGGTCTGCATAGTAATGGGTGCGTGCCGATCTGGCATTAACAAGCCGTAGGATGATCGATCGGTCCGGCGTTCGTCATCTGCCCGGCTACGCGAGGTCCATGCCTCAAGCGCGCTTGCCGGCACGCGTGGACTCGATCGAATTTACTTGGGCCCGGATGGCGGATGATTCAACGGTCAGCTAAACACAAAACGCGAACCCTTCGGCCCGCGTTTCAGAGCCGGAAGTCGCGAGGAACTACGCGCAGCTTCCGGTCGAAGATGATCATTAAAGAAATTGACTGAACCGGGTTCCGGCGCGAAACGCCCGGTCCACAGTTTCGCAAACCTTTGACGTCTTACGCAGCCGAGGATATCTTCCGCTTGGTCTCAGGCAGTTTGCTCTTAGCGGAGCCAAGTTGTGCAAGGCGCAAGATCTCGAATCGCAGGAGTCCGCCTTCTTTCACAATGAGCCGTCGTTCAGTGCCTGATTTCATCTTGATGACGATGCTCGACTCCCCCGGCGCACCGGCCAGCCACTCCACATCTACGATATCACCCAGAGCAATGGTATCACGCTCGGTGCCCTTCCATCCGACCCAACTCAGCACAATTTGGTCAGGGTATAACTTGAGCTTGCCAAGAAACCTGTGCTGACCTGCCTCTGAAAATCGTGTGCTAACAACTGCCTTGCCCTGGTCCATAACGCTCTCAGATTTGCTGCAACACAACGCCCGTAAACCTGGTGCAGACGGGCGCTGCAACATTTCAGCTTAGTTAGAAATCCAGCCCGATCGAAACATAAAAGCGACGGTTACCGAACCGGTGGCCATCAAAAGGCCATGCGTAATCGACTCTAACCGGAAAGCCCAGCATGATCGATCGCACACCCACCCCCGCTCCTACGAGCATATCCTCCAGTACCAACCGC
>CBFGYX010000235.1:0-3694 GCA_965653075.1 uncultured bacterium | reverse complement strand
GAGGGCGGGACACGAGGAAGATTGCGGGGCTCGAACGAGGAAAGTCGGCAGAGCCATTCGTCGGCGTAGAGCGGACGGTCAATCAGCCGTCAGTTATTGGCGAGCAGCTTGTCGTACTCAGCGTGCAGACCGATCCAGATCCATACGACGCCTTCAGGCTTGTCGAAGCCGAGCGCGCGGTAATGAATACCCACGCGCGCAGACCACAATTGCTTCCGCTTCCCGACCTTCTTGAAGTGCAGCGATGGATGCTTCGGGTCTGCCTTCAGTCGCTCGAACTGCTGATCGGCCAGCCTCTTAACCTCGTCCGGAAGGGTCTTGTAGTGCCGCCAGAAGATCGGCAGGGTAAAGTGGTTCACAGCGGCCTGGCTTGCCCCGCCTTGTACTCGGCTTCTGCCTCCTGGAGAAAGTCATCGAGGCGGCCGGCGTCCAGGTCGCGCTCGATCTGCTCATCCCACTCCCGGGTATGATAGTCCGCAAACCAAGCCGCGAGTTCAGCAAGGTCGTGTTTAGAAAGCTTCGTGATGGCGGCTTCGATCTCTCGAACGTTCATAGCCTCGGACAAAAGGTGAGTGTCTGTCTCAAACAAAGGTTACCGGCTCCGGTTCGGCTCGGTCCGTAGGCGTAGACCTCGTATCAACCGAAAAGCACGAGAGGTACAGCCAAACTAGAAGCGGGCGCTACTGGATCTTCACGCACAGTAATACGCAGAGCAAGAAGTCCCTGTTGGAACGAATCGCCTCAGAGCTAAAGCAATCAATCCAGATAGACGTAGTGATGTGCCGCAAAGCTACTCGCTGTATGTGAAGGCTGCGGCTCTACCTCCTATACAAAATAGAGCGAGGCCGCCGCGAAATTGACGCGGGGCTTGGTATCGCGCATGAGGACGTGAAGAAGCGGATTAAGAACCCGCAACACCCCGAATCGCCTCGTCAATGAGCTGCTCGCCCGAGGTCACATCGAATTGCTTACCCGCTGTCTCCGGCACGTCGAGCACCTCGGCGACGACGGCCGCGACATCGGCCCGCGGGATGGCGCCGGCAGGCAGGTCGGCCGCGGCGGCAACACGGCCGGTCGGTACATCGTTCGTCAAACGACCGGGACGAATGATCGTGTAGGCGAGGCCACTTTCGCGCAGCGCGGCATCGGCTTCGGCTTTTGCCTGCTGATACGTGCGGAAAACCTCATCGCCATACGGCTGCTCGACGTTCATCGCACTGATCATCACGTAGCGGTCTATGCCCTGCCTCTTTGCGGCATCGATGAGCTTTAGCGCACCGTCTCGATCCACCGTCCATTTGCGAGCGGCACCGCTACCGGGTCCGGCACCGGCCGCAAAGACGACTGCATCCGCTCCCTCCACGAATCGGCTCAGGTCGGCTTCCTGCTCGAGATCACAAATAACCGGCTCGGCGCCGGCCGCACTAAGGTCACCCGCGTGATCAGCATTCCGGATGAGCCCACGAACGCGGTGCCCGCGCTCTTTCAGTAACGGGTACACCAGCATGGCGATCTGTCCATGCCCTCCGGCGATCACGATATCCATCATTCTCCTCATTTTGATTAAGCGGTAGGACGCGGGATTTATACGATCCAGTCACCTCGTTGATCTGAGCCGCCGGCGGGCACGAGTGTCGCTCACCTCCCTTACCTTTACGTGCAAACAAGTACGCCTCACCAGCAACACGTACCGACATCAAACCCGACGTCATCAAATATTTCTACGAGGAGCCGGCCGCGCTCGAGTCACTCTCGGCGTCGGACGATCCGGATGGACGGCGCCGGAGCGAGCCGCGGGTGTCGATCGAGGCACTGCTGGGCGGACGCAAATATCACCGCGGCTATCTCAGTGCAACTTCGCTCGAGCACGACACCTTCGGCCTGACCTCGCTTGACGACCGCGACCTGCTTCTGGATCTGTTGATGGAGCTGAGGCAGGGGCGGCCGGTCTTCGCCTACCGCGAGGAGTACGACCATCCGGCGCGCGATCCCGAGGTCCTGCTCGACGACGCTGCGTCGGTCCTCGTCGTGCTTTTCGGCGACCTCGCGCTCGACGCCTCGACACTTCACGCGCTCGCGGCGGAGCGCCGACGGCCGGCCGTCGGCTACATACGCACCATCCTCGACGGCGGCGTGCCGGTGTTATTCCCCGAGCCGGCGCACCACGGGCACGACTGGGCGGTTTATTCGCCGTTCCCGCTGTCCGAGCACATAAAACGTGCCTTTACGCGCATCGCGTCTCCTTCCCGGCGCTGCTTCGTCATTCCCTATCGAGACGCCCGGTCCGAGGAGAAATTCTATTTCGAGCGATACGACATCGACCGATACGCTGAGCATGAAATCCGCTGATCATCATGCGTATCGTCGTCACCAATATGCAGTGATATGGAAGTGAGTCAACATCATCCGTGGATGCAGCACTGCATCGAGCTGGCTCGAAAGGGTGCCGGCGCGGTAAGCCCGAATCCGATGGTGGGCGCAGTCATTGTGTCTGTTGATGGAGAGGTTCTGGGGGAAGGGTACCACGAGCAATACGGTGAGGCGCATGCCGAGCGCAACGCCATCGAGGATGCGCGAAGGCGTGGTCATGAAGACGCGCTGCGCAAGGCCACGCTCTATGTGAACCTCGAGCCGTGTAGCCACGAAGGCCGGACGCCGCCGTGTACCGACGCGATTCTCGACGCCGGCATCCAGAAAGTTGTCGTCGGCAGCATCGATACGAATCCGCAGGTGACGGGCGGCGGCATCGGCAGACTGCGGAGCCAGGGTGTCGAGGTGATTGCAGGCGTTCTCGAGGCGGCGTGCAACCGGCTCAACGAGGCTTTCTTTCATCACGCGAGCACGGGCCGGCCATTCGTGACGCTAAAAATGGCGCAGACGCTCGACGGACAAGTAGCAACGCAGCTCGGCGACTCTCAGTGGATATCCGGCGAGGCCTCGCGCACGCTCGTGCACCGGTGGCGCGCCGAGCAGGATGCGGTGATGGTGGGCCGCGGCACGGCGCTGACCGACGACCCGGCGCTGACGGTGCGCCTGACCTCGGGCCGGCAGCCGTACCGGATCGTCGTCGACCGCGAGGCGAGGCTCCCGGCCTCGCTCCAGCTTTTCCGCGACGAGCATGTCGACAAAACCGTCGCCGTGGTGGATGAGAACGCGGGCGAGCCCGCCTACGCATCCGATCTCAGCATCGCGGGCGGACGCATCCTGCGAGTGCCGTCGGATGAGCGCTATCGCCTCCATCTGAAGGAAGCGTTCGCTCAACTCGGTGCCGGATTCGACGGCCTCCCTCCGATCCAGTCCATCCTCGTTGAGGCCGGGCCGACGCTCGCGACGTCGCTGCTGAGGCAGGGTCTCGCCGACCGCGTGAGCCTGTTCATCGCCCCAATGATCATCGGCTCAGGCACACCGGCGGTGATGTCGCTCGGCATCGACCTGCTTCGCGACGCCCTGACGTTCGACGATGTGGAATGGCAGGCCGTGGGCGACGACATGCTGTTCAGCGGCCGAACGATTGCTCGATAGACGGCGGACGATGGGGCCGTGCCGGATTTAACCGCGGCGTTTACCGCCTGTCGTCCGTAGCCCATCGTCAACCCTCGGCGCCTCCCGAATGTAGATGAAGGGATGATGATGGATAAAGAATCGACTACCGACAATAATGTCGCTCCGGCTTGACGAACTGCCCATCGTCAAT
>CBFGYX010000234.1:0-3697 GCA_965653075.1 uncultured bacterium | reverse complement strand
CGCAGAAAGTCCGCCCGCTGAGAGTCCACCCGCAGAGATTTGCTGCCGATAACCGGCGGACGGCTGAAAGCCCATCGAGCAAAGCCGTTAATCGGCTAAAGAGGCAATTGGCTCGATTTTGATCAGAGCCGATTGCTTTCGGCCCCGGCGTCCGTTTCATCCACACAATTCTCGCTCCGCTCGCCAATGGTCAGCGTCTCGCTACAACTCCACCACGTCGCCCCGCTCGGGGATGGCGACGCTCCCATAGCCCTCCGCTGTAAGCGCATGGCTCAGCTTCTGCTGCCGCTCCAGATCTCCGTGGACGAGGAAGATCTGCTGCAGCCGCTTGTGGTCCTGCGTGCCGATGAACTCGAGCAGGCCGGGCTCGTCGGCATGCGCCGAAAAGTAGTTCTGCACCGCCACCTCGGCTCGAAGCCGGTGCGGCTGCCCGAAAATGTTGACGACATCTCGCCGCTCAACGATGCGCTTTCCCAGCGTGTGCTCGGCCATGAAGCCGACGATCATCACGGTGTTCTTCGGGTCCTCGATGTTGTTGCGGAGGTGATGCAACACGCGACCATGCTCGGCCATGCCACTGGCCGAGATGATGACCATCGGCGTGTGCATCCCGTTCAGTGCTTTTGAGCGCTTCACATCGCGCACGTACTCGAGTTGTTCGAAGCCGAAAGGATCGTCGTCGCTCATCAGATAGTCCTGCAGCGAGTCGTTGTAGCACTCGGGGTGGCTCTGGTAGACTCCCGTCACGTTGACGGCAAGCGGACTGTCAACGAACACGGGGATGCGTGGAATCCGCTCCTCATTCCATAGCTGGTCAAGCGCATACACGAGCTCCTGCGTCCGACCGACGGCAAATGCCGGGATGATGACCTTCCCGCCGCGTTCCGCCGTGCGTCCCACCACATCCGCGAGGGCATCCTTCGCCTTGCCGACGGGCCCATGCTCCATACCGCCGTACGTCGACTCCGAGATGAGCCAGTCGCAGGGCAGCATTGGCTGCGGGTCGCGCAGGATCGGCCGCCCCGGATTCCCCAGGTCACCCGTGAAGCCGAGGCGCTTCTGCCGTCCGTCCTCGGTCACCGTAATCGTCATCGTAGCCGACCCGAGGATATGACCCGCATCCCGAAACTCGACTTCGCATCCATCGACCGGACTAAAAGGTGCGCGATAGCCAATGCCAACAAACAGCTCCAATGTGCGCTCGGCGTCATCCTTCGTATACAGCGGCTCGACCGGCGGCTCCCCTTTCTTGCGAAACTTCTTGTTGTAGAATCCCGCGTCGCTCTGCTGGATGTACGCGCTGTCCATGAGCATCAGCGCGCAGAGATCGTACGTGGCATGCGTCGCGAAAATGCGCCCGCGGAATCCGGCGCGGTAAAGTCCGGGCAACATCCCCGAATGATCGATGTGAGCGTGCGAAAGCAGCACCGCGTCGATTGCAGACGGCTCGGCCGGAAACGTGCCGTTGATGGCGTTCGCTTCGGCGCGGCGGCCCTGAAACAGGCCGCAGTCAAGCAGCAGCTTCTTGCCGTTTTGGAGCTCGAGCAGGTGCATCGAGCCCGTCACGTTACGGGCTGCGCCCCAGAAGGTGAGTTTCATCGATGATGCGGATGGTTGGGGATGGATCCTCGTCGCACAGCGCCCCAACATAAAGACTCGCCGCCAAAAATCGCGGCTGCGTCGCGCCGGGTTGGCGAACCGGCGCACAACCACTTTGAGTTGGGCTCGGTCGACCCTGCGGCGGAGACCCGGCTCCGCCGCCGCTCGCCGGCTACCGCCTCACCATCACCGTCTCGAACGCCGCCTCGTCCGGGGCAAGCACCACCAGTTCGTCGTCGATCTGCACGAGCTGGTCGGGCAACTCATAGCGAAGCACGATCTCCGACAACCGGTCGCCGCTCAATTCCACGGCCAGATTCGCGGATGCATTACGGCGCAGCCGCACACGATCACGCGATGAGAAGATCGTCGGGTCGAGCAGCGACATCACGTACAGGCAATCGTTGAGCCGTTCCTTAACATCCGCGCGCCGAATTCGATAGCTGATCATACCTGATTCGTCAGATACATTTTCTGCTACGTCGATTGTATCCTCCACCAGTTCAATGCATACGCGGCGCTCTTCCATCTCGATCATAAAGGCCGCGTTGCCGGCGCGCTTAACTTCGCGCAGCGCTGCTGCCGGGTTGAGGTGGCGAACCAGCGCCCAGGCGAGGCTGTCGTGGTCGGGCGACGCGTACGGAGGTGCATAGAATAACTGCGGCTCGGTGGCGCGGGTTACGGAACGAAGCGAAACGGGGCGAATGGATGTCAGCGTGGCCATGGTCTCGGCATTTAGCTTAGAGTGATTTACCGTTCGCCCGTATGATAACCAGGGCGCTATGACAACTTAGTGTCATAGGCCTTGAAAGTATTTTTTAGCGATCAAAAAGCATCTCACGTGCAGCGTCTCAGCATCCTCGTCGTTCTTCTGGCCGTACTCGTGGCCGACGCTCAAGGCCAGGGCTTCAACACATTCAGCGGACGAAACCACCCGGAGCTTGAATGGCGGGTCGCGGCAACGCCACACTTCCGGATCATGTATCCGCAGCATCTCGCGGGCATCGAGGAGCACGCTGCGGCGATTGCCGAGGAAGCGTACCGGTCCTTGTCGCAAAACCTGAATGTCGAGTTCGATCGGCCGATCCGGATTTATTTGTCTGATGAGGATGAGATCGTCAACGGCTTTGCCGTTCCAATCGGAAATGGATTCACCAACATCTGGGTGAACGTCAACGAAGTGGCCGAAGGCTGGACGGGTCCGGAAGGCTGGCTTCGCAAGGTCATCGCGCATGAGCTGGCCCATATCTTTCACTTCCGTGCCGTGCGTTCACCGATCGGGCTCCTTCAGAATGCCTTCGCGAACCCGCTGCCGTCATTCTGGACGGAAGGCCTGGCGCAGTACCTCACCGAAACGTGGGACTCCGAGCGGGGCGATCGGTGGCTGCGCATGGCCGTCCTCGACGATCAACTTTCGTACAGCGACGGCCGCTCGATCTGGAACGGCCGCTTGCGCTACGCGATCGGTAACTCGCAGGTGCGTTTCTTTGCCGAGCAGTACGGCGACTCCACGCTGGCAGCGCTCCATCACCACCGGCGGCGCACCTTGTTCGGGCTCGTGCCCGTGCATGATTTCTACGAAGCGTTCCGCGCCACCACCGGCAGCTCGCACCGTGAGTTCTTCGACCGCTGGCGGCGCCACGTCAACGTCTACTACAACACGATGGCCGGTCAGATGGAAAATACCGACTCGCTCGGCGTGGACCACCTGACACTGCCGGGCCAATACATCGATGCCGTCGCGTTCTCGCCCGATACATCCATGGTTGCCGTGCTCTCGCTGCAATCACTGAGCCGACCCGTTCGACAGCTAACCATCATCGATCGCGAGAGCACGCGCCGGCGCGTGGTTGCGGAGGGTTCGCTCAAAGAGCCGCTCGCGTGGAGCGTTGACGGAGGGCATATCGTGCTGACGCGCTTGCGCCACGGCCGCCACGGGTCGCTCGTCAACGTCTACTACAACACGATGGCCGGTCAGATGGAAAACACCGACTCGCTCGGCGTGGACCACCTGACACTGCCGGGCCAATACATCGATGCCGTCGCGTTCTCGCCCGATACATCCATGGTTGCCGTGCTCTCGCTGCAATCACTGAGC
>CBFGYX010000233.1:0-3707 GCA_965653075.1 uncultured bacterium | reverse complement strand
TGCATGGCTTCGCGTTGGTGTGTGGTTAAACAGGTTGCGAAGCCCGAAGGTGCCGAGCGCTTCCGCTTCTACCAGATGCAGGATGCCCGCTACCTCGAGGCATTCGCGGACGCAGCGTCGCTCATCAGCATCCGGTGCACCGACCCCGTCGACAAGCTGTGGTTTATCGATGCCGCCCGGATGGCGCTCGTAGTCGAGGCAGAGCTGCACGCGGGCTACGGCCGCACGCTCGGCTACACGCCGAACGATGTCGCGGCGATCGAGCTCACGCCGAACAACCGCGCCTATCAGAACCACATGGTCTCAACTGCGCAGCGCGGAACGCTGGTCGAGGCGGTGGCCGCGCTCGTGCCCTGCCCCTGGCTGTACATCGATCTCGGGCAGCATCTGCTGCGTGAGCTGGGCACCATCGAAGACGCACATCCCTACGCCGACTGGCTCCGCATGTACAGCGATCCGCAGTTCAACCAGTACATGAACGACATCCTCGAGCGACTCCAGCGGTTTGCGGATGCGGCCGACGATGCCGCGCGCGAGCGTGCAAAAGAGGCGTTCGTTGCCAGTGCTCGCTACGAGTGGATGTTCTGGGAGCAGGCTTGGACCGGGCAGGAGTGGCCGGTGTGAAGGGTGAACGTCGGCGCTGGACCTCCGGGATGTGATGCCTCGGGGGTCTTGGCCGGCAGCCGTTTCAGGGTGTGGGATGTCTGGGAAGTTTGGGAAGCATCGCGTCGTAGCGTCGCAGCATGCCGCGATGTCGGCTGGCTGACATGGCAGGAGGCACATCCAGCGAAAGTGGAATCGCCGCATGATACCCGAAGGGTGGATTATTCTGTCGACACACTTGCACCGGCGAATAAGCCTTTGTATTAAATGCGGCTGGCCCACTAACAGAGATTATTTACTCCAGTCTCTTACTTAAATGGCCCCTTTCGATCCATGCGTTCAATGATTAATCGTGCCTCCGGCGCTGCGAGGTTCACCTCGTATTTTCTTGCTGCGCTGCTTGTAGTCGGAAGTGTATTGATCGGCTGCCGGGAGAACCCTGTTGGTAACGAGGAAGAGGATTGCTCGTTGCCGCCGGCGGGCGTCGGCGCCCCCGCCGAGCCGGAGGCGGACTTCGTCTGGCGCCTCTGCAATACCAGCGAGGTGTACCCGGTGGACAGCCTCGTTCTGCGCCTGTGGGAGATAAAGGAGCCCATCGACATTTCCCTGAAGGCGTTGCCGTCCTGTACATGCTCGCCGTACATCTCTACGAATCAGCCGCTAAACGGCATCGATTATGTACAGGCTGGGAGGAAAATCGGATATGGATACCTGGCGAATGCTGTTGCCCAGAGAGGGCTTACCGAATTTGGCTTGTGGGTTAGGGACGCACCGGGGAGGTATACCTACCATTTTTCATCCCACGATTCACTGCAGTGGAAACCGCGCATCGAAGTCGAGCGCGAGGCCTACCATTCGCAAGAATGAGTTGTAGCGCGGGGCTTATGGAATCACGCCGGATGCTGCCGGCTCAATGCGTAGCGTCGCAGCATGTTGCGACGCTACGGGGTCACTGCCCACGCTTCCCACACTCCCCACACTCTCCGTACTCCCCACACTCCCCGTACTTCCCAACCTCAGCCCACCGCTTCAGCCTTCTGCCCCTGCTGGTACTTCTTGCGCTCGTGGACGTCGAGGTAGCGTTTGCGTAGCCGGATCGATGACGGCGTGATCTCGATCAGTTCGTCTTCGCGGATGAATTCGATGGCTTCTTCGAGCGACATCCGGCGCGGGGGGTTCAACTTCTCAAAGGCATCCGCGCTGGCCGCACGCATGTTGGTGAGCTTCTTTTCCTTGGTGATGTTGACGTCGAGATCGGCGTCGCGGCTGTTCTCGCCGACGAGCATCCCGCTGTACACGTCTTCCGCCGGTCCGACGAAGAGTTCGCCTCGCTCCTGCAGGCTGACGATGGCGTATCCCGTGGCCTTCCCCTGCCGGTCGGCCACGAGTGCGCCTGTGGCACGGTGGCTGATGGCGCCCGCCCACGGGCGGTAGCGGTCGAACAGGTGTGTAAGGATGCCCGTGCCCTTCGTGTCGGTCATGAACTCGTTGCGGTAGCCGATGAGTCCGCGTGCGGGGATCTCAAATTCGAGTCGAACGCGACCCGAGCCGTTGTTCACCATCTTGGTCATCTGACCCTTGCGCATGCCGAGCTTCTCGATGACCACGCCCATGAACTCTTCGGCGACATCGATCAGGGCGAGCTCGTACGGTTCGTGCCGCTTGCCGTCGATCTCCTTGACGATGACCTGCGGCATGCCGACGGAAAATTCGTAGCCCTCGCGCCGCATCTGTTCGATCAGGATGGCCATCTGCAGCTCGCCGCGTCCGAAGACAAGGAAGCGCTCGGCGGAGTCGGTCTCATCAATACGAAGCGACGGGTTCGCCTCGGCCTCTTTCATCAGCCGGTCGCGCAAATTGCGCGACGTCACGTACTTACCGTCGCGGCCCACAAACGGCGAGTCGTTGATGCGGAACTCCATCGAGAGCGTCGGCTCATCTACATGGAGCGGCGCCAGCGGCTCGGGGTTGTCGGCATCCGAAAGGCTTTCGCCGAGTCCGATTCCTGCTACGCCGGCTATCGCCACGATGTCGCCGGGCCCAGCTTCAGAGGTTTCGACACGGCTGAGGCCTTCGTACGTGTACAATGCCGTGATCGTCGACCGCGCGATCGTACCGTCGCGGTGGCACAGGCTGACGCGCTGCTTGTTTTTGAGCGTTCCCTGTATGATGCGCGCCACGGCAATCGGCCCGACGAAGTTGTCGGGCTGGACGTTCGTGACGAGCACCTGGAGCGTGGCATCGGGCTCGCCCACCGGACCGGGGATGCGCTCGAGGATGGTTTCGAAGAGCGGTTTGAAATCAGACAGCGGCTGCTCTGGATCCGTCGTGCACTCGCCGTTGATGGCCACCGTGTAGAGCACAGGGAAGTCGATCTGCTCGTCCGACGCGCCGAGGTCAATGAAGAGGTCGTAGACCTCGTTGAGCACCTCCTGCGGGCGTGCGTCCTGGCGGTCGATCTTATTGACGACGACGATGGCCGGCAGCTCGAGGTCGAGCGCCTTCTGGAGGACGAAGCGCGTTTGCGGCAGCGGACCCTCGGCGGCATCCACAAGAAGCATCACGCCGTCGACCATACGCAGCGTCCGTTCGACCTCGCCGCCGAAGTCGGCGTGGCCCGGCGTATCGACGATGTTGATCTTGGTGTCGCCGTAGTGCACGGCCGTGTTCTTAGCCATGATCGTGATGCCCTTCTCGCGCTCCAGATCCATGGAGTCCATCACGCGCTCCGCGACGTCCTGGTTGTCGCGAAAAGTGCCACTCTGCCACAGCATGGCGTCGACGAGCGTGGTTTTGCCGTGATCGACGTGGGCGATGATGGCGATGTTGCGCAGATTGGAACGGCTCATTGGCGTGAGATTATTGGCGGAGATAGCCGGGATAAATTCTGAAAGTCCGTTCCCGGTTTCGCCGGTCGTGGGATTTTCATGACAGTCAGAGCGATGAGCAATGGGCAGTGAGCTTTGTGCGAGGTATCAGTTATCAGTTATCAGTTATCGGTAATCAAGCACGTGCGCAGCATCGCGCCTCGCTTTGTTAAAATCACCGCTCACCGCTCACCGCTCACCGCTCACCGCTCACCGCTCACCGCTCACCGCTCACCG
>CBFGYX010000232.1:0-3708 GCA_965653075.1 uncultured bacterium | reverse complement strand
AAACCAACAACCACCCTCAATACCCATATATCGAAAAGTCGTCGCGGCGCATGTGAAGGTTCACGACGATGGCGAGCATGATGGTATTCGCAAGGAGCGAGGACCCGCCATAGGAGACAAACGGCAGCGGGATGCCGACCACAGGCAGCAGCGCGAGGACCATCCCCACATTCACGAAGAGGTGAATCAGGAAGATGCCGGCCACTCCCGCGGCGACCATGCTGCCGAACGGATGTTTGACGAACGTCCCCAGGCGTACGAGCCGGATGAGCAGCAGCGCAAACAGCAACAGAATCGCCGCGGCGCCGATAAAGCCCCACTCCTCGGCGATGACCGTGAAGACGAAGTCAGTCGATTGCTCGGGGATATACGCGCCCTGCGTTTGCGTGCCCTCCATGAACCCGCGTCCGGTGAGTCCACCCGAGCCCACCGCCGCTTTCGATTGCACGAGGTGAAAGCCCACCCCCTGGCGGTACTCCTCGGCTTCCGGATTGGTGAACGACAGAATTCGCGCCACCTGGTACGGTTGAAATATCTTGGCGAGCGCGAAAGAAACCGTGCCGATTGTGCCGCCCGTAAAGACCGCGGCAATAAGCGCTGCAACGCGCTCACGCGTATGCCACAAGATGCCGAGCGTGAATAAAATGGCGAAGACGATCGCACCGGGCATATACACGATGGCCAGATAACCGGCAATCGCGGGGGAGATCAGCAGCAGTACGATACTGATCGGCAGGCCGCTCCAGAACAGCATGATCGGAACGAGCGCGAGGTAAATAAGCGCCACGCCCATCTCATTCTGCAGGATGATGAGCAGCGCCGGCAAGGCAAGCAGTGCTGTCGACCCCAGCCCGTAACGCATACTTTTGACATCCGGTCGGCGGTTGGAAAGTAGCTGTGCCACGGCGAGGATCGTCCCGATCTTGGCTACCTCGGCGCCCTGGACGTTGATGCCGCCGATCCGCAGCCAACTGCGCGAGCCGCTGACCTCCGCCCCTACGAAGAGGATCACGATCAACAGCAGAATCGACAGCGCGTACAGCGGATAGGCCGCCTTTTGAAAGAACCGCACCGGCATCATCAGAATCACCGAGAATGCGATGAGGCTGATACCGCTCCAGGCGAGCTGGCGGTAGAAGTTTCGCTGCACGCTCTCGAGCAGGAATTCGGACGCCGGGCCGTGCGTGGTGCTGTAAATGGCCACGAGTCCGATAGCGACCAGCCCCGCATATGCAAAGATCGAGAGGTAGTCGAGATTACGATACCAGGTACGCATCGGCGAAGGATTAAGGGAGTGGCTGGCTGCTCATGTTCATCATACGCTGTACGAGCGCTTGCCGCTGCGGCGTCTGGTCGATCATGCCCGTCAAATACATCTCCGCCATCAGACTCGCGATCGGCGCGGCGACCGTACCGCCGTAGCCGATGTTTTCAACCATCACAGCGATCGCGATCTCCGGATCCTCGTAGGGCGCAAACATCACAAATACCGAGTGATCGCGGCGGTTCGTCCCCGCCTGGGCCGTTCCCGTTTTCCCACCACTCGATATGCCGGGGATCTGCGAATTACGACCGGTCCCCGCCTCCATCGCCAGTCTCATGCCGTCGCGCACGACCTCGAAGTAGTGTTCATCGATGTCGATTTTCTTCGGAGCGGGAAGATGAGGGCGTAGCACATCGCCCGTTTCGGGGTGAACCAGCTCACGCACGAGGTGCGGCGGATGCAGCGTTCCGCGGTTGGCGATCGCCGCGGTAAAGCGGGCCATCTGCATCGGCGTGACACTCATGTTGCCCTGGCCGATGCCGAGGTTGATCGAGTATCCACGCGTCCAGCCGCGCGGAAACATGCGGTTGAAATAGGATGAGTCCGGAATGAGGCCCGCCGACTGCTCGCCGATATCGGTCGGCGCGGCGACCGTACCGCCGTAGCCGATGTTTTCAACCATCACAGCGATCGCGATCTCCGGATCCTCGTAGGGCGCAAACATCACAAATACCGAGTGATCGCGGCGGTTCGTCCCCGCCTGGGCCGTTCCCGTTTTCCCACCACTCGATATGCCGGGGATCTGCGAATTACGACCGGTCCCCGCCTCCATCGCCAGTCTCATGCCGTCGCGCACGACCTCGAAGTAGTGTTCATCGATGTCGATTTTCTTCGGAGCGGGAAGATGAGGGCGTAGCACATCGCCCGTTTCGGGGTGAACCAGCTCACGCACGAGGTGCGGCGGATGCAGCGTTCCGCGGTTGGCGATCGCCGCGGTAAAGCGGGCCATCTGCATCGGCGTGACACTCATGTTGCCCTGGCCGATGCCGAGGTTGATCGAGTATCCACGCGTCCAGCCGCGCGGAAACATGCGGTTGAAATAGGATGAGTCCGGAATGAGGCCCGCCGACTGCTCGCCGATATCGGTCGGCGCGCGCACGCCGAAGCCGAACGCATTGCCGTACTTGCGGTAGGTGTTGACATCCGTCCGCTGCATGAGCTCGAAGAAGAACGTATTGCACGAGACCTGCATCGCGTAGCGGACGTCGATCGAGCCGTGAACGCCAAGGCAGCGGAACATGCCGGGTCCACCGAACGGATGCGCGCCGGCGCAGTGAATCCGTGATGTCTCAGTGATGTCGCCCTCGGCCAGTGCCATGATTGCCATGAACGGCTTCCATGTGGACCCCGGCGGGAAGACACTCATCGTAGCCCGATTGAGCATCGGCTTGTCTTTACTCGTGGTGAGGTAGGCCCACGTCTCCCGGTCCACCGACTGCGAAAAAATCTCGGGGTCGAAGTCGGGCTTGCTCACCATCGCAATGATCTCGCCGTTCTTCGCGTTGATCGCAACCGCACCGCCGCGCTTGTTCACGAAGAGCGACTCCGCGAGTGCCTGTACACGGCTGTCAATGCCCAGATGCAGGTCGTAACCGGCCATCGGGGCCGTATCGTCGCGTCCGTCGAGGTACGACTTCACCTCCATCCCATGGATATTGACGAGCTTGAACTCCGACCCGAGGCGGCCGCGCATGTAGTCTTCGTACGTCCGCTCGAGCCCCGCCTTGCCGATGAGGTCGCCGGCGCGATAGCCGAGGCGGCGCCGTGGCTGAAGCTCCGGCTCGGTGATCTCACGAATGTAGCCGAGCGCGTGCGCCGCCCTCGCGTCGGTGGTGTACCGCCGCTTCTGCTCTACCTCGAACCACACGCCCGGCAGCCGATACTGATTCTCCTGCACACGCGAGAAAATCTCGAAAGGCACCTCACGGAACGATCGGCTCGGTCGAAACGCACTCCATTGCCGCGCTTCACGCACCCGTGCCTCGACGAGCGAGTCGGGCACCTCAAGCAGGCTCGCAAGCAGCGGTATATCCTCGATGCGGAAGTGCCGCGGCGTGATGGTGATGGTGTAGCTCGGCTCGTTGTCGACCATCAGCCGCAGATTGCGGTCGTAGACCACGCCGCGAGCCGGCTGCACACGGCTCTCGCGGATCGAGTTCATCCGCGACTCACCCGCGTAGGCATCAGCATCGACAAACTGCAACTGGAAAAGCCGCATCGTCAGGATACTCACTACAAAGAGGATCAGCCCGATGAAGATGCGGACGCGGATGCGATAATCGTCCATCATAACTACAAGCGCCGGAGGTGGTGTGGCACAGCGGTTGATGTATAAGTTGAACGCCCGCGGAGTTCCGCCCGCACCGCGCTTAGCAGAGTGTTGA
>CBFGYX010000231.1:0-3709 GCA_965653075.1 uncultured bacterium | reverse complement strand
GTCGGCAAGTATCACGTGGACAACATCGGGACGTTCGGCGCGCACGTCACGTTTTTGAACCTCGGCGAGCATGAGATCCGCGACGACAACAACGAGTTGCTCGGCGAATTCCGGTCCTACGACCTCGCGGTGGGCGCATCATACGGCCGGCAGATCAACGATCGGCTCGGACTCGGCGGCGGCCTGCGCTTCATCTATTCGAACCTCGCTCCGAGCGGCAGCTTCGACGGCGTCGAGACACAGGCCGGAGTGACGTGGGCATTTGACCTCGGCGCGCTCTATCGCTCGAGGCCGTTCCAGCTCGGCAACATCCCGACCACGCTCTCAGCGGGCGTAAACCTCGCCAACCTCGGGCCGTCGATCCGCTACTCGAAGACATGCCGCGAAAACGTACCGTGTGGGGACCCCATCCCCAGCAATATCCGGCTCGGGTATTCATTCACCTTCGATCTCGATGAATACAACCAGATCCGCTTTGCGAACGACTTCACGAAGATGCTGATTCGGCGCGACTCTACCGGTGCTGATCCGTATTACAAGGCCATCTTCTCGTCGTGGCAGCCCATCGAGGTCAACCGCGGGACGAGCAGCAACCCGGACATCCAGTCGCTCTCCGTGCTGCAGCAGTTTACCGTCGGTCTCGGCGCCGAGTACTGGTACAACCAGTTGTTCGCCCTGCGCCTGGGATACTTTTATGAGGACCCGAACAACGGAAACCGCAAGTTCATGACGTTCGGGCCGTCGATCCGCTACTCGAAGACATGCCGCGACAACGTACCGTGTGGGGACCCCATCCCCAGTAATATCCGGCTCGGGTATTCATTCAACTTCGATCTCGATGAATACAACCAGATCCGCTTTGCCAACGACTTCACGAAGATGCTGATTCGGCGCGACTCTACCGGTGCTGATCCGTATTACAAGGCCATCTTCTCGTCGTGGCAGCCCATCGAGGTCAACCGCGGGACGAGCAGCAACCCGGACATCCAGTCGCTCTCCGTGCTGCAGCAGTTTACCGTCGGTCTCGGCGCCGAGTACTGGTACAACCAGTTGTTCGCCCTGCGCCTGGGATACTTTTATGAGGACCCGAACAACGGAAACCGCAAGTTCATGACGTTCGGCGCGGGCATCCGCTACAACATCGTGGGCGTTGACTTCTCGTACATCTTCGCGCTCGAGGAGGACAACCCGCTCGCGAATACCATGCGATTCTCGCTGTTGCTGAACTTAATTCAGTAGGCCTGATCAACAGGACAGCATCTTCAGGTCAGTATCATCAGGCTTCATTCAGCTAGCCTGACTCACTAGCCTGACTCAGTAGTCAAGACACTATGGTGGATCCGACGCTCATTTATGTCTCGGCGGCGATCATGTTTGTGGTCGCAGGTGTGTTTCTCTTCTTTGTGTTGAAGGGGAATGAGCGGCCCCTGCCGGACGGTGCGTTCCAGTGGGTAGCCTCGGGGATGGCGGTGGTACTTGCCGCCATTTCCGTGGCCATGGTCGTCGTTACCTACCGCGTCGACTCCGGACTGATGCCGGTGACAAGCGAGGGCACGCCACGCGTGACGTCGACGGAGATGAACGCGCCTGCGGAGGATTTCGGCTTCCGGTTCGTCCATACCGACGAAGAAGGACGGCTGATGGATTATCGAGGCGATGTCATTCTGCTGAACTTCTGGGCCACATGGTGCCCACCGTGTCTGGAGGAGTTGCCCGCACTGAATCGACTACAGGAACGCTACCGCGATGCGGGGCTGACCGTGCTTACGATCTCGGATGAACGCCGCGATCTGCTGATCGATTTCGAGAATCGCATTCCACTACAGACGATCTCGGCATATCTGCCGGGCGATACCCGCATCCCGCAGCCGTTTCGCCGGACGCTCGCCAGCCGCCCGACAACCTACGTAATCGACCGTGACGGCATCATCCGCGACTTCTTCCTTGGTGCCCGAACCTTTGCTACCTTCGAACAGGTAGTGATGCCGTACCTCTTCCCGGCATCCACATCCGAATCCGACGAAGCCGTGAGTGCCGCCGACGCATGACGGCCCCGCGACAAAGTCCTCATCATAACGATCATCTTCGTCCGCCAAGACACCACCGGCACCGCGCGATGATATCGCGTCAGCGTCGCGCGTCGGGTGCTGTTTGTGAGGCGCCTCCGTTCCATGCCGTGGTATAAGAAGCTTCACTGGCAGATCATCCTCGGCCTCGTGCTGGGCCTCATCTTCGGGGTCGCTGCGGCGGCCGCGGGCTGGAGCGGGTTTACATCCGACTGGATCGCGCCGTTCGGGACGCTCTTTATCAATGCGCTGAAGCTCATCGCGGTGCCGCTCATCCTGGTGTCGCTCATCGGCGGCGTGGCCTCGCTGAGCGATGTCAAGAAGCTCTCGCGCATGGGCGGCAAAACCGTCGCAATCTATCTGGGGACGACCGTCGTCGCGATCATCGTCGGGCTGGTCCTGGTCAACCTGCTGCGCCCGGGCGACACCGTGCCCGAATCAATGCGCGATGGGCTACAGGCGACGTATCAGGAGGAAGTCGGTGAGCGCGAGGCACTGGCCGATATGACGCGGGAGCGCGGCCCGCTGCAGCCGCTCGTCGACATTGTGCCGGAGAACCTGTTCGAGTCGGTCGGCGACAACAGCAATATGCTGCAGGTGGTCTTCATGGCGCTGTTCGTGGGGATCGGCTTGCTGATGATACCAAGGGAGAAGGCGCAGCCGATACTTGATATCGTGGAGGGATTGAACGCGCTCGTCATTCGCCTCGTCGAGCTCATCATGATCGTGGCCCCGATCGGCGTGTTTGCGCTCATTGCCGACACCATTACCTCCATTGCGCAGGATAATCTCGGGCAGATTGTCGAACTGCTGGCGGCGCTCGGTTACTACTGCATCGTGGTGCTGCTCGGACTTTTCATCCAGATGCTGGTCGTCTATCCGCTGCTACTCAAGACGTTGACGCGGAGGTCGCCGAGAGCTCTGCTGACGGGGATCATGCCGGCGCAGCTTGTGGGTTTCTCAACGTCGTCGAGTGGGGCGACGCTGCCGGTGACGATGGAATGTGCCGAGAAGAACCTTGGCGTATCGGAGGAGGTGTCGTCGTTCGTGCTGCCGCTCGGGGCCACCATCAATATGGATGGCACCGCGCTGTATCAGGCCGTCGCAGCCGTATTCATCGCTCAGGCGCTGGGCCTCGGGCTCGACCTCAGCGCCCAGATAACGATCGTTCTTACGGCAGCGTTGGCGTCCATCGGAACGGCCGCCGTGCCGAGTGCCGGCATCGTAATGCTGGTGATCATCCTCGAGTCTGTCGGTGTACCGGGCGCCGGAATTGCGCTGATTCTGGGCGTCGACCGGATCCTCGACATGGTCCGGACGGTGACGAACATCACCGGAGACGCCACCGTGGCGATGATTATTGCGGAGTCTGAAGGTGCCCTGGCACCACCTTCAGACGATATTTCCGACATCAGGGAGGCACTCGAAGAGCGTGCGGTATAAGCAAGATCGGCGTATCACACTTTTTTCTGCGGACGGATTGCGGGCTGTTGTTGCCGGGCTGGCGATGACGATCATCGTCGGTACGTGCGCACTCATTGCCACCGCTGATTGCCCGGATCCGTTGCCGATGCTGCTCGAAGATGCGTCGCTCGTCGATGATCTCGAGGCCGTGCGGCGCGCCATGCTCGACCTCCGGCTCG
>CBFGYX010000230.1:0-3714 GCA_965653075.1 uncultured bacterium | reverse complement strand
GTCGCCCCTCCCCTTGATCCCCTCCCCGTCCGGGGAGGGGACGGGTGCTGTTTCTGATCGGGTGTGAACGGGCTGGCCGCCTGGGGAATCACTGCGGACCGCTCGGAGAGCGGTCTCTACCAAACGCAAAAAGGCGAAGCCGATAAAATCGACCTCGCCTTTGAAACGTACCGCGTACGGGATTCGAACCCGTGTTACCGGCGTGAAAGGCCGGCGTCCTAGACCCCTAGACGAACGCGGCAGTGTACTCCTTCAGACCGTTATGACGGCCCGCAGGGTGACCGAGGGGATTTGAACCCCCGACCTCCAGGGCCACAACCTGGCGCTCTAACCAACTGAGCTACGGCCACCATGATGTCAGAAGAACGGCAATATACTTTGCACCTGCGGCGAGTTCCAGTGAACTTAAATTGAAACGCCGCCTGATCAGCGGATGACCGCGATTTTACCGGTCGCGCGTCCCTCCCCATTCTTGCCGACGGCAATCACAAGATACATCCCTGACGGCACGATGCGCCCTGAGCGATCGCGTAGATCCCACGTTGCCTGCCCGCCACGCGTATCCATCGAAGCCATCAGTTCTCCCGACGCCGTCACGATACGTAGATCCGTCGCCTCAACCAGTCCGCTGATGTGCACCGTCGGCGGCCCCCCGGCACCGACTCGCACCGGGTTGGGATAAACGAATAGATCCACCACACCCGGCGAAGGGCTGATCGCCGAACTCTGGTAGCTGACGAGTCCGCGGTCGGTCATGAAATAGACGATGCCGGTGCTGCCATCAATCGTTATATGCTGGATGACGTCGGACAGCAGAGGCGTATCGGCCGACCGCAAGTGCTCGACGATCTCGAACCCGCCTCCAGCAACATCCTGGACCAGGTATGCACCGTGATCCGTGCCGAGCCACACACGGTTCGAGGGATCGACGGCTACGGTATTGATCCGCACGCCGTGCAAGAGATAGATGCCTTCGTCGCGGTCGGCGTACTGCGGCCAGATGAAGAGCTCGCCCTCCGACTGCGCGATGAGGCGGCTGTTGGTGGTGTAGGCCGGGCCCAGATCCGTGGCAAGCCAGATGCGGCCGTCGCGGTCCTCCGTCACCTCATTCACCACGATCGACGGCAAGCCAATGCCGTGCTCCGTACCCTCGCGGTCGAAGAAGCGGCACGCATCGTCGCTGCCGTCCCCGAGCGATGCACCCGAATCGAACACGAGCACACCGCGCAAGAGCCGCAGGTTTGTCGCCGCGACGACTGTGAACCACTTTACGCCGAACGAGTCGATAAAAATGCGATCCGGAACAAACGAGTTCAGGTTGAAACCGCAGCGTGGCGGTGCCTCGACCCACGTCCCATCCGACTGCAGCGCCATCACAGGCCGGTTCGACAGTGCGCTCGTCGACCATACCGTCCCACGCGAATCCACCGCCACACCTCGCATTTGGATGTAATTGCTCGCCGGGTCGGGGCCCATCAGCGGTGAGTTCGACGGGTCATACATCGTGATATCGCCGTCGCGCGCGATATGCGCCAGTCCGGACCCGATGGACGAGGCCCAGATGTCTCCATTGGGCGCCTCTGCGATCCGGGTAAAGTTCGAGCGGCCCGAGAACTCCGGCACCTCGGCGCCGACGAAGCTCGTCCACCGTCCCTCAGGCGTCATCCGATACACACCCGTCCCGCTTGCCTGTACCCCTGCCGCCCACAGATTGCCGTCGGAATCCACCAGCATCTCGCTGAACAGGCCGTGATAGGGCCCATCCGGGTGAATGTCGGCAATCTCCGGAACACCGGCATCCGCCGGGAACGGGATCGGCACAGCGGCGGCTCCGGCTTCCCCATCGCCTACCCACAGCAATCCGTCCCGAGCATCGAGCGTTCGCGGCGCGCTGCGTCCATCGAGAATAACCCGCCGGGCGCTGCCGGAGCCCGAGATCTCAGTGACCGCAAAACGGTCGGCGGCATAAAGCCGTCCGTCGGCCGCGACCAGGCTTCGAACGTCGTTGGCCTGACGCACCTGGTTGAGGCGCGTGCCGATGTCCGCCGACCACACGTAAACACCGTTCGACGCGCCCACGTAAATATCGTCACGCCAGGCAGATACGCTCAGCAACGTGCCCGCGCCGTCTGTCTCCGCCAGCGTCCTCCAGGCCGCCGGGTCCTGCAGGTTCGCCGATTGCGCCGGCGCCGCCACCAGCTGCTCGGAGGTGGTGACGACAAGATGGTCCTCCCCATCGATGTCGTGCCAGATCATGTCGGTCACCGACGCCCCGGCGGTCGCACCCGTGCCAAGCTGCGAGTAGGTATCGCGCACCTCGAGCCGGTCGGTGTCGTAGACTACGATTCCGAATTGCGTGAGCACGTAAAGCAGGTCGCCGTGGACGACCAGCCGGTTCACCCCGCGGGTGGGGAAGCGGTCGTTCCGCTGGATATCGTAGAACGACCGAACGGTGCCGTTGATGACATTCACTCGGTCGAGGACGCCATCCGCATAGCCGACCCAGAGCACATCGTTCTGCTCATCGAAAGCGATGGACGTCACCGATACGCCGTGCAAACCCTCGGCAACCGTGTAGCGCGATTTCTCGCCGGTGGCGAGGTCATAGCGGTAGACGCCGCCGCTGGTGCCCGCCCAGATTGCATCGTCGAGTGCCGTGATCGTGGTCGTTTCGCGGAACGATGTGTGTACTTCCCACGACTGCGCGTGTGCGCTGAGCGGCAGAGCGATCAATACCAGAAGGACGACGAGAACCGGCACGGCTCGTTGCGGCATCTCGGCGGCGTACAACGGCTTCAAAGACATGATGACGGGGTCCCCTGAAGGTTGAGGAAAGAAGTGTTGTACCCGTCGATCGATAGGCGTAGCTGGAAGCGAGGAGAATGAGTGCAAGTTAAATTTGACGCAGCAAATTAACCATCTCAATCGCGGTGACGGCGGCTTCTGCACCCTTGTTGCCCGATTTCGTGCCTGCGCGCTCGATGGCCTGCTCGATGGTGTCGGTCGTGATGACGCCGAAGACGACGGGGATGCCCGAGTCTTCCGCGACGCGGGCGACGCCGCCTGCCACGCCGCCTGCCACATAATCGAAGTGAGCCGTTGCACCGCGAATAACGGCACCGAGGCAAATGACGGCGTCGAAGCGGCCGCTCTCGGCCATTTTCTTCGCCGTCACCGGGATCTCGAACGAGCCGGGGCACCACGCCACCGACACCTCCGAAAGATCAACGCCGTGACGGCGCAGCGAATCGAGTGCACCATCGAGCAGCCGCTGCGTGATGAAATCATTGAAGCGGCTCACCACGATCCCGATGCGGTGCCCGTCTCCCGAGAGATGTCCTTCGATAACGTCCGGCATATTTAAACTTCCTGAAGTAGGCGTCTGTCTTGAGGCGAATTAATCATGGGAGGGCGTTCTGTACGCGGCAGCAAGTTGCCGGATCTCCTTCACCACATCCTCTGCCACCCCGAAACTGCCGATCGTCGGCACCTGGCCATCCGCGGAGCCATGATAATCCGATCCCCCCGTTGGGATCAACCCGTGACGGCGCGCCGCGTTCGCGTAATACTGTGTTAGATCCGGTGGATGTGACGGATGCACGACTTCCACCCCGTCGAGACCATGGTCCCGCAGTTCGGCGAGGTCGTAGTCGGTAAAACGATGGGCCGGATGCGCAAGCACCGCGATGCCGCCGGCGCGGTGAATCATGGCGA
>CBFGYX010000229.1:0-3744 GCA_965653075.1 uncultured bacterium | reverse complement strand
GACCTCGTTTTTCCTTATCCCACCGAATCCCGCGCCGAGCGCGAAAAGTGCGACAGGCTGATTAAAGAGATCGGCGACTATCTCGAAAACGAGCATCCCCGCATCCAGATTGACCAGGAAGAATTCATCCCCGAGTGGGTGATCCAGCGGCTGTTCGAAATGGGTGTGCTGGGAATGACCATCCCCGAAAAATATGGCGGTCTCGGGCTTGGCGTTACCAGCTACAACCGCGTGCTCGATCTCATTGGACGCTACTGCGGGTCGACGGCTGTCGTTGTATCGGCTCATCAGTCGATTGGATGCAAGGCGATTATGCTCTTTGGCACGGAGGAGCAGAAGGAGACGTACTTACCGAGAGTAGCGCGCGATTACCTATCGGCGTTCTGCTTGTCTGAGCCTAACGTTGGCTCGGATGCCGCTGGTCAGGATACGACGTGCGAACTGACTGAAGACGGCGAGTTCTTCATCGTCAACGGCGAGAAAAAGTGGTCGACCTCGGGCTCGATGGCAGGGTTATATACCGTCATGGCGAAGCAGCGACTCGTCGATCCTCAAACCGGTAAGACGAAAGAGGCTGTTACGGCGCTCCTCTGCACGCCGGATATGGAAGGAATCGAGGTGTTTCAAAAGAACCGCAGCAAAACAGGCATACGTGGTACTTGGCAGGCGCGCATCCGATTTACTGATGTTCGCGTTCCGAGGAAGAACGTCCTCCACCAGGAAGGTAAAGGCCTGCAGGTTGCACTGTCATGCCTCAACTATGGGCGCTGTACATTGTCGGCGGGCGTCACGGGCGGAGCGCGGCAGGCCATGGACCAGGCGGTGAAGTGGGTTCAAACGCGCCACCAGTTTGATCGGGCCCTGGCTGACTTCGAACTCGTTCAGATGCGCATCGCGCGGATGGCGGCATATGTTTATGCCATGGATGCGATGCTCTACATGATGACCGGCATGCTCGACCGACATGATGCCGACATCATGGTCGAGACCGCAATCACGAAAGTCTTCTGTTCAGAGTATGGCTGGCGCGTGATCGATGACGCCATGCAACTGATGGGCGGCGAAGGTTATGTGACGGAAAATGAGCTCGACCGCATCTGGCGCGACAACCGCATCCATCGCATTGTCGAGGGTTCTAACGAGGTGATGCAGTCGTTCATCTTTGCCTACGGTGGAAAACAGGTCGCCGAGCAGATGATCAGCATCCAGGAGGGATTATTATGGGATGGGGCCGAGTCGGCGTCCGAAAACCTGCGCCGGATTGCAGCGAATGCGACCAATCCTCGCGTCCTTGCGCGTGCGATTCCTCTTGCGGCTCAACTTTATGCCGGATTCCGACCGCCCGCGCCTGATCTGACGGGTGTCGATGCTCGGCTGGAAGAATACGCGAATCGCCTGTCTCGGTTAGTGAGCCGCCACGCCCACTATTTCAAGTTGACGAGCAAATGGCACCGTGAGGAGATTGTAGCACATCAGGCGGCGCAAGCGCGTGTGGCCGACAATGCCGTTATCCTCTTCGCATTGACGGCCTCCCTGAGCAAGATGGACGAGCAACTCAGATCGGGACAGGCCGACCTGGACCGAGACGTCGCCGTTTTCGATCACTTGTTCGACTTGTTATCGCTCGAGTTCGACCAGAATATTCGAGCGATGCGAGCAAACGCGGATGATTCGATGCGCGAAGCCGCCGCCGAGGTTCGTAAGCATAACGATACACTTCCCGACAGTAACTTTTATATCCACGAAGCCTCGCCGACGCATCAAGGCGCCGGTCGTGTGCCTCAGACCAACCACATCCGGCAGTTTCCGGGTGGCTCCGGCGGAGTAGGCGGCGATGGCGCTACAGGCGAGGCGCGGGCCAAGGTTGCCACAAAGCGGCAGGCGGCAAAAAACAAATAGCGGGAGCCGCAGCCTGCGATTATGCATCGACGTTACGTCGGCGCTCTGTCAGTTCTAAGGGGATCTTCCGAAGTTCGGAGGGTCCCCTTTTGATTTATCGCCGATACAGATATGAAAGTCACACGAGTCTACGCCGACAAGAACTGCGAATCTCACTTTGATGATGTCGAAATTCCACTGAGTGATGCCGGTACGATCGGCCGTTTGTCCGAGCCGGTCGCGGCCCACGCCGTCATCTTCCGCGAGACATCGCCGGATTATGACTACGACTGGCACCACGCGCCCAGGCGCCAATACGTAGTTCTACTCGACGGTGAAATTGAGCTTGAGGTGTCCGATGGCGAAAAACGTCGCCTGAAGGGTGGGGAAATCCTTCTGCTCGAAGACACGTTCGGGAAAGGCCACCGGACGCGATCGATTGGCGATAAGCCGCGGCGTAGTCTCTTTATCGCCTTACCTGAGAATCAGTCGAACGGCGACGTCGTCGGGGAAGCAGGCCGCGAATCGTTCCCCGCAAGCGATCCTCCGGCGTGGACAGGTACATCGACCTGATGAGAGCCGGGCCCGCGCCACCGGTAGGTTAGCGGCTGCGGCGCTTCCGATTCTTGCCGTGGCGGTGCCGGGCGCCGCGGTCTGTGCAAGATGATGATGACGGCAAACACGATTGCAATCGCCGAGAACAGCATTTGAAGGGTCAGCGGTTCTGAAGCAATGGCCCACCCAAGCAACACGGCAATAATCGGGTTGACATAAGCGTGTGTGGATACCCGCGTGGGCGAGTCGATCTGGATCAGCCACACATAGGCCGTAAAGGCCACCCACGATCCGAAGACGATCAGGTAAACCCATGCGACAACTGAAGCGGTCGACACGTTGCTCCATGTGACGCTTCCCTCGGTCATCATACCCAGCACAAACAGCGCGGACCCACCAACGATCATGTGCATCGACGCATTGACGAGCGCGCTCTCAGGCCGCGGTGCATACCGGCTGTAAATCGAGCCGGCCGCCCAGGCCCAACCGGAGATGATCACCACAAGTATCGGCAGGTAGCCCGTCGTGCCGGCGGGTGCGTCAGCCGGAGACCACATCAGCATACTCACGCCGATCACCCCAAGCGCGATGCCCGCCCAGGTCCGCGGACGTGGCCATGCCTTAGATCGTGCGCCCTCCATCAGCGCAATCCAAACGGGTTCCATCGCCACGAGCAAAGCGGCCAGGCTCGATACGATAAACTGCTCGGCCCATGCAACAGCGCCGTTCCCAAAGCCAATCAGCAACAACCCGACAAGTGCAGCGGACCGCCACTGCCGCCCGGTCGGTGCCGCTGCCCCGCGTAGACGCAGGATTGCGAAGAGAATGAGGCCCGCTACCAAAAACCGCGAACCTGCCATCAAAAACGGCGGTATCGTCTCCACGGCGATACGGATGGCCAGAAATGTCGATCCCCAGACCACGTACACACAGGCATACGCCAGATAGTACTGCCACCCGGCCGTATTTACCGACCTCCACGCCACTGCACTCACCGCTTCACCCTTCTCACAGTTTACCGCATGGATGCTTCATCCCGGCGATGCGCCGGAGAAAACGAATCCTCTTTCAACGATCCCGGCGTAAGGGTAGTTGCCGTGCCACCTCTTTGTAATTCCAAGATTCAGCAGTGCCGCGCGGAAATCATGGAGAAGAAATACCGTGCCGAGTGAGCGCTGCGTTGGGTCGCCTATGCAATGCTTCCGATAATCGGATACCGGGGGATAGTCAGAGGCTTAATAACCAGACTACGCTGCGCATCCGTACTATCGTACCTCGTTCGATCGGAACGATTCCGTTATGAGGGTGCCA
>CBFGYX010000228.1:0-3754 GCA_965653075.1 uncultured bacterium | reverse complement strand
CCCCACACTTCAAAAGCTGTACGTCTTCACTCCCTTACTTACCTCCTGCGGTGCCGGCAGCACGCAGACCTTGCTTCCGCGATACGGGTCGAGCACGATCGCGACGTGCTGATAGGTCTCGAACATGCCCGCGCCGCGTTCGAACCGCTCGCCGATGGCCTTACGGAGCATCGTGTACGACTCCGGCCCGACCATGATGTACCGCGGCTCCACGCCGTCTTCCTTCATCTGCCGGATTCCCTCGTCGACCATCCGCATGATCTCGTCGCGGTTGGCTTCGTATTCAATGATCGTCATTCGATAATCATCATGTGATCTGGTGAAGTGTCTGCGAGTCGTGCCGCAGATCAAAAACTCAGGCTACCACGGCAGCGTTACCGGCCGTTCGTCAACCCAGTTCCAGTTATCGATCATAACGGTGAGCCACAACGCTTCCGCCACGTCCATGGCCATGCGCATGCAGCAACTCGTCGAGCGGCTGCAGCAGGAGATTGTCTCAGCCCTTGAAGCGGCCGACGGCAAGGCCCGGTTTCAGCGCGATTACTGGGAGAGGGATGAGGGCGGCGGTGGCCTTACGATGGTCATCGAAGACGGAGCGGTCTTCGAAAAAGGTGGGGTCAACACGTCGGCCGTCCATGGGATGCTTCCGGATACCACGGCCCGGCTGCTCGGCATCGAAGCTGCGCCGTTCTTTGCGACCGGCGTCTCGCTCGTCATCCATCCACGCTCGCCGTACGTGCCGACCGTCCACGCCAACTTCCGCTACTTCGGCATCGGCGCCGATCTCGACAATCCGGACGACGAATGGTTCGGCGGTGGCGCCGACCTGACGCCGTACTTCCCCTACCTGGAGGACGCCCGGCACTTTCATCAGGTGTGGAAGGACGTTTGCAGCCGGCATCCCATCATCAGTTACGACGCGCTGAAGCACCGCTGCGATGAATACTTCTTCCTCCCGCACCGCGGCGAGGCGCGCGGCGTGGGCGGCATCTTCTACGATTATCTCCGTGGGGATGTCGAAGCCGCCTTCGCCTTCACGCGCGATGCCGGTGAGCGCTTCATCGAGGCATACGTGCCGATCGTTGATCGCCGCCGGGAAGTACCGTACGGCGAGCGCGAAGTCGACTTTCAAAAGCTGCGGCGCGGCCGATACGTAGAGTTCAACCTGCTCTTCGACCGGGGCACCCGCTTTGGAGTGGAGACGGGTGGCCGCACCGAGAGTATCCTCATGAGTCTGCCGCCGGAGGTTTCTTGGCGCTACGATATGCAGTTTGAGGAAGGCTCGACAGAGGCGCTGGCGTCGCGATATTTCGCCGCCCACGACTGGCTGTCACCACAATCGGACGGCCTGAAAATGCCGTATGAAGGAATCAGGGATTGAAAGTCGCTTCCCTGAATCTTCGGGCGGTAACAGGAACTGAGGGCACTGCCCAGGCTATTCTCCCTCAGCCACCTGAATCATTGTTTTTAATTGGCATGGCCCCATGGGACCGCGTGAGTTTCTGAAAGGTTACCAGTTCGACTCCCGCCTCGTTACCGGCGAGTACTTCTCCTCCGAGCCGCTTGAGCTCGAGGCAGGTGATCGGGTGGGCGTGGTTATGCTCAACCTCGGCGGGCCCGACACGGTCGAACAGATCGAGATCTTCCTCTACAATCTGTTCATGGATCCGGCTATCATCGACATCCCGCTGAAGGGGATCTTGCGCCACTGGATATGCCGGTACATCGCCAGGTCGCGCGCCAAAAAAGTGGCCGTAGATTACGAGATGATAGGCGGTGGCTCGCCGATCAATCGCCTCACGGGCGAACAGGCGGCCGCACTGAACAAGTACCTGAACAGCCGCTTCGGCGAAGCGGCGGATGTCGAGTTCAAGACATACGTAGCCATGCGCTACTGGCATCCGTTCAGCGAGGAAGCCGCCGCCGAGATGCGAAAAGACGGCATCAACAAAGTCGTGCTGCTGCCGCTGTACCCGCAATACTCCAAGACCACGACGGGCTCCTCGCTCATTTACTGGCACGCGCTGAAAGAGAACAACGAGATTCCGGATTGGCCGACGACGTACGCCTTTGAGTATGCCGCCAATCCGAAGTTCATCCAGTCGGTCAGCGAGCGCATCGACGAAGCTTTGCAGCGCTTCCCGAAGAACGTGCGCGATCAGGTACACCTTGTCTTCAGCGCACACGGCACGCCGCTCAAAGAGATGACCGAGCGCCGCGACCCCTACTGCTGCCTCGTCAACTCATCCGTCGAGCGCGTGATGACCTTGCGAGGCTTCGACCGGCCGTTCCATGTGTCCTTCCAGAGCAAGGTCGGCCCGGGTGAGTGGCTCTCTCCCAGCACGCCGGATAAACTCGAGGAACTCGCCGGCGAGGGCGTTCGCTCTGTGCTGATGATTCCCATCGCGTTTGTCACTGATCATGTGGAGACGGCGTACGAGCTCGATATTGAAGTCCGGCTCGAGGCCGAGGAGTTCGGCATCGAGCACTACGAGGTCACATCCGGACTCAACTGCCATCCGCTTTTCATCGAGAGTCTGGCCGAGGCCACCATCGCGCAGCTGATCTTGCCGGGCCGCGACAGCGTCGGCGCCGATGGACTCGACTACGCGCTCCGGCCCATCAAGCGGATGCCCACGTTTAAGGCGGCCGACCGCTGCACCCGTTGCGAGCAGTGCGATCACGTGTGCGAGGCGCGGCGCTGGGATGCGGATGTTGCCGCCGAGCGGGAGGAAGTTGTCACGCAGCAGGCCTGAGCGTCAATGCTGCCACCGTCCGACCATCTGCTGCGTACGCTCGCGCCGATAGCTCCCGGCTCGCGCGTGCTCGACCTCGGCTGCCGCAGTTCGCGGCATGTGCGTCCGTTTCTGCAACTCGGCTTTGATGCGCATGCCGCCTGCCCTGATGCGTCCGTTACCGAAGAACTACGCACTACGCTTGCGTCCGATTTCCCTCACCAGGACCTCGAGTGCTCCATCATTACCACGCAGCCCGAAGAGCTCGGCTACGACGACGAGTTCTTCGACTGGGTTGTGGCTTACCGGGCGTTCGGCGCAGACGCCCGGCTTGAAGACGTCCTCGCGTCGTTCGTCGAGGTCAGGCGGGTGCTTCGCTCCGGCGGCTGGTTTTATGTGGCTATGGACGTCCCGTCCGACCCGCCCGCTACCAACGACGAGCGCATCATGAGCGTTTACGCACTGCTCGAGCGCGCGGGCTTCGAGCTGTCGGAGAAGGGGAACGTCATCGAAGAGAACGGCGCTCCGGTGGTGCGCGCTATCTTTCGCCGCGTCGACGAACACACCCCGTTATAGATATTTCCTCCCCATGACCGATCGCACCAATACCAGTCGTCAACTCTTCGACGAAGCCCGGCACGTCATCCCCGGAGGCGTCAACTCTCCCGTGCGAGCATTTAAGAGCGTCGGCGGCACGCCGCTGTTCATCCGCCGCGCGGAGGGCGCCTACATGGAAGATGCCGACGGCAACCGCTACATCGATTACGTCGGCTCGTGGGGACCGATGTTATTCGGCCACGCACCCGAAGAAGTGGTGCGCGCCGTGCGCGAGGCCGCTGCCGATTCGACGTCATTCGGGGCGCCGACCGAGATCGAGGTTCGTGTAGCCGAACTCATCTGCGAGCTCGTGCCTTCGGTTGAGCGCGTGCGGATGGTCAACTCAGGCACCGAGGCCACGATGAGCGCCGCCCGCCTTGCACGCGGCTTTACCGGCCGGGATAAAATTATCAAGTTCGAAG
>CBFGYX010000227.1:0-3759 GCA_965653075.1 uncultured bacterium | reverse complement strand
TGTATCCACGAGCCGTCGAGCAATCTCGCGCACCAGTTCTTCGCCTTCGTCGGCTACCGAATACCACACCTCTCGACCGTGCGCAGCCGATTTAGTGACTACGGCCGATACGCCAAGAGCACGCCGGGCGAGACGCAGCGCTGCGAGCGGTCGCGCAGCCAAATCCGAAGAGTACATCACAGATTCCAACGCGGAGATGTAGACGGTTGATTGAAGCAAGGGAACAGAGCCGTCCGCGTTGTATCGGCATATATCCCCAAGTCATAAGAGGTCTTCGAGAAGAGCGTTTCAAATGATTTAAAATCGACACAGGGTCTATACCCAGTCGAACGTTAAATCGCGGTGGCCGGGCAATCGAGATGCACCAAAGGCAGTAACGAATATTGTGGGAAGGAAACGGTGAGTGAGCCCGTGCGTCTCGTTGCCGAATCTACCGATAGGAGGGAAGGATGATTACTCGATTAGCCGAGGGAGTGGGGAAGGGACTTTTCGCGGGGCTTGCTGGAACGGCGGCCATGACGCTCGTCAGCACCCTTGAGATGAAGGCGCGCGGCCGCGAGGCGAGTACCACACCTGTGGATGCTGTCTCGAAGGTGTTCGACATCGAGCCGGTCGATGAGGATGCGCGGATGCGCTTGTCGAACATCACGCACTGGGTGTACGGTACGGCGTGGGGAGCGGCGCGCGGAGTCATTAGCGCGATAGGTCTGAAGGGCCACGCCGCCACGGCCGCTCATTTTGCGGCGGTCTGGGGAGCAGCGCTGGTGATGTTGCCCGCGCTCAAGGTGGCACCTCCGCCGAACGAGTGGGGGGCGAAGGAACTCGCGCTCGACGCGCTACACCACGCCGTCTACGCTGCCGCCACCGGTGCCGTCTACGACGCGCTCGACACGCCCTCAAGGCACCGCCGCTGAGATCACCGGCCGGATAACACGCGTCGACAACGCAGTGCTGCCTCAAGCCGGCGTCGAAGTATCGCGCTCAGCGGCCTCCAAAAAGCTGTCGACCCACCAGTAGATATCCTCTTCGGCGATGTTCTGACGCATGATCCGCATCCGCCTTTTTCGCTCGTCGGCCGGCATCTCGTAGGCGCGGAGGATGGCCTCGGCCATGCCGTCGGTATCGTACGGGTTCACCATGAGGGCGCCGCGCTCGAGTTGCGGAGCCGCTCCGGCGAACTCACTCAGGATCAGTACGCCGTCCTCGTTCAGGTTTGTCGTGCAAAACTCTTTCGCCACCAGGTTCATGCCGTCCTTTAGCGGTGTCACGAGCATTGTATCCGACGCCCGGTACAGCGCGATAAGCTGAGCGTGACTCAGGCTGCGGAACATGTAGTGGATGGGCACCCAGCCAGGCGTTGTATACGTGCCGTTGATCTCGCCCACCATCTGCTCGATTTCCTCCTTGAGGCTGGCGTATTCCGGTATAATGTCTCGGCTCGGGACGACGAGTTGCAGGAGGGTTGCCCGCCCACGCAGCTCAGGATATCGCTCGAGTGCCATCGCGAAGGCGCTCAAGCGTTGAGGAATTCCTTTCGTGTAGTCAAGCCGGTCGACTCCGAGCGTCATGTAGCGGCCCTCGAACCGGCGCAGCAAACGCGCCCGTTCGTTCTCAACCTCTTCGGAGCGTGCGATCTCTTCGAAGTTGTTGGCATCGATCGAGATGGGGAAGTAGCCCACCCGCGAAACATGGTCGTCGAGGCGCACCGCCCGCAGCCTGCCGTCGCCTTCAATCTCGGCGTCGGGAAGGAGGTGATGCACACACTGCAAATAGTTCTCGCGGTCGCGCTCCGTCTGGAAGCCGACGGCATCGTACTGAAGCAGACTCCGGAGGATTTTCTCGCGCCACGGCAGCTTCGCGAAGATATCAGCCGGCGGAAAGGGCGTGTGCAGGAAAAACTCCAGGCTTCCTTTAACACCTAACTCTCGGAGGCGCGCCGCCACGCAAATCAGGTGGTAGTCGTGCACCCAGATCACATCATCATCCGACGCATGCCCATGTACCACGTCGGCAAACTTATTGTTGACCGCCAGATACGCATCCCAGTAGTCTGCATCGAAATTGGCGCGGGTCTGTAAATCATGAAGCAGCGGCCAGAGCACTTCGTTCGAGAAGCCAACATAATATCCGTCGTGCTCTTCATCGGAAAGCTGCACCGAAGCAAAATCGTACCCTTCCTGCTCGGCGAGGTCATTTAGCGGCTCTTCGAGGTCGGCGGGGGTGGCACCCTCCGCGTCCGCCCATCCGATCCACATGCCTCCGCGCTGCTTCAGCACCGGTGTCATCGCCGTCACAAGTCCGCCGGAGGATGGCGTAACCTCCCATCGACCCGAGGCGGACTGATTTAATCTAACGGGCAGTCTGTTGGACACGATGATGAGTTTCATGGAGATCGTTTCGGCTAATCAGGCCATATCATTTGTTGAAGCGAACATGCTACATACGCTATGATTCGGCGCGGTGTTCGGTTCATGTCGGGCATGCACATCTTCTCACGGAAGTGACGCATATCCTGAGTTGTATCTTGTCAGGATCGTGAAACTCCAAATCGCATGAGTCAGAACCACAAAAGTCAGACTCATGAAATACAGTTTAGGGCGATGCCACGGATTGCATTCTGGTTTCTCTTGATCGGCGCTCTAACCAGCGCGGCGTGCACAGCACAGCGCCAGCATCCGGGAGGCGCTACCTCGAGCGGCGGCGTCCTGCATCCGCTGCAGGATGCGTACGATGTCATCCACTACGGCATCGACCTTTCCGTGATGCCGGATCGTCGTGCGATCGCGGGCGCGGTCGAGGTGACCGTCGATGTTCTGGCGGATGTTGACAGGTTCTTGCTCGATCTCGACGAAAGGCTCTCGGTCCGGCGCGTCTTCGAAGAGGGGAAGGGTGAGGTTGAGTTCACTCACGACGACGGCCGCTTGTTCATCACACCGAGCTCACCGCTTGTGGCCGGAAGCCGTCGCGCATTCACGATCGCCTACAGCGGCGAACCGCGGGTCGCCCCGAATCCGCCGTGGATCGGCGGCTTTACCTGGGAGGAGACCGAAGACGGTCATCCGTGGGTCGCCACGTCGGTGCAGATGGATGGGGCGGATCTCTGGCTCCCCGTCAAGGACCATCCGTCAGACAAGCCCGACTCCGTCACCATCCGCATCACGGTGCCTAAACCACTCGTTGTTGCGTCTAACGGCGTGCTTCGCAACCAGCACGCGACCGCTGATTCCACGACATTCGAATGGTTCACCGCGCAGCCGATCAGCAACTACAACATTGCGCTGAATATCGCCCCGTATGAGACGGTCGACACCACATACGTCACCGTCGACGGCATAGAATTACCCGCCACCTTCTGGGTGCTCCCCGAGCGGCTCGACGACGGTCGCCGCATGATGCCTCACTTTCTCGATCAGCTGCGCTGGTTCGAGGAGACGCTCGGCCCGTATCCGTTCCGCGCTGAGAAATACGGCGTTGCGCACACACCGCACCTGGGGATGGAGCATCAAACCATCATCGCGTACGGCTCGATCTTCTCAATGAACCGGTGGGGATTCGATTGGCTGCATCAGCACGAACTTGCCCACGAGTGGTGGTCGAACCTCGTCACGGCGGCCGATTGGAAAGACTTCTGGATCCATGAAGGATTCGGCACCTACATGCAAGCACTGTACACCGAGCACTTGCGCGGTGCAGACGCGTATCACGAGGAGATGCAGACGTACCGCCGAACCATCTCCAACCTTAACCCGATTGCGCCTC
>CBFGYX010000226.1:0-3761 GCA_965653075.1 uncultured bacterium | reverse complement strand
GCACCGACGTGGCATCAAGGTGGGCGAACGTGGTGCCCGGAGCGGGGTCCGTAAGGTCGTCTGCCGGCACGTAGATCGCCTGAACCGACGTGATAGCGCCGGTTTTGGTCGACGTAATACGCTCCTGGAGCTCGCCCATCTCCGTGGCCAGCGTCGGCTGATAACCGACGGCGCTGGGCATACGGCCGAGGAGCGCCGAGACCTCTGAACCTGCCTGGGTAAAGCGGAAAATGTTGTCGACGAAGAGCAGGACGTCTCGGCCGCCCAGGTCGCGGAAATATTCGGCGATCGTGAGACCAGACAGCGCCACGCGGGCACGCGCGCCCGGCGGCTCGTTCATCTGCCCGAAGACCAGCGTAATATTCGACGTCTTGAGAGCCTCGAAGTCGACTTTCGAGGTGTCCCACTCCCCGCGTTCCATCGACTCGCGGAAGTCGTCGCCGTAGGTCATCACGCCCGACTCCAGCATCTCGCGGAGCAGGTCGTTCCCCTCACGCGTGCGCTCGCCGACGCCGGCAAATACCGACAGCCCTTCGTGCGCCTTCGCAATGTTGTTGATCAGCTCCTGGATAAGGACCGTCTTGCCTACGCCTGCACCGCCAAAGAGACCGATCTTGCCGCCTCGCGCGTACGGCTCGAGCAGGTCGACCACTTTGATCCCGGTCTCGAGCATTTCTACGCTCGTGGCAAGCTCGTCGAAGGCCGGGGCTTCCTGGTGGATGGGCCGCGACTCGCTGGTCTCCGGCTGTGGAAGTCCGTCGATGGCCTTACCGACCACGTTGAACAGACGGCCGCGAATGCTCTCCCCGACCGGCATCGAAATCGGGCTGCCCGTGTTGACCACCGGCGCGCCGCGAACCAACCCATCTGTCGAATCCATCGCGATGGTACGCACCCGGTTCTCACCAAGATGCTGCTGGACTTCCAGCACGACGTCATCGCCGTCTTCGCGCTCGATGTGCAGCGCATAGAGAATCTCGGGTACCGCACCTGCTGGAAAACTTACATCCACAACAGGCCCGACAACCTGAACGACTTCGCCGTTCTGCAATAGAGTTTGAGTGGCTTCCATCGAGTCCTACGCTATATTATTGAAGGCGGTCAATAATGAAATTCAGAGCACGAGGCCGCGCCCCGCAGACATCAGTGAGGATCGTGATCGCTCCCCGGTTCAGGACGGCAAATGTACGAAGTCCGGGGGCGACATCCACGACGCAACCGAGGTGTTCATGTACACGACCGGCAAAGAAACAGGGAATTTGGCGGTGAGCGCAGCGGCCGCCAAAGTCGATTCCCCTCAAGCCGGGGCGGCACCGGGAGTTTGCCTTGAATGCAGCCTCTGTCCTGAGTGCAGGCCGCGGCCACAGACGATCTGATGGCCGGGATATTCGCCATTGTAGATCGCTCAGGCCGGCGCCCCCCCGATCAAGCGCTGATCGACGCCGCGTCCGCTGCGCGCCATCGATCCGGAGCACGACCCACCGTCGATTGGAGAGGGTCTTTCGCATGGGTAACGCCCGATCCGGACGTGCCCTTGGCTTGCGAGTTCTCAGCTCATAAGGAGGAATCCGAATCGGGCCTGGTCGTGGTGATGCATGGCCGGCTCGACAACCGGTCCCATCTCCTGAACCACATTGGTAACCTTCCCGCCTCCTGCTCCGATGCCGAGCTCGTCCTATCGGGGTATCGGAATGGCGGTCGTCTCTTCCTGGCCTCCCTGATTGGGAATTTCGCGCTCCTGATCAGAGACACCGATGGCTCATCATTCGATGCCACCAAACTTATAGCCCTGCAGGACCCATCCTGGATGCGCCCGCTGTACTACGCCGAAAGCGCCGACACGTTGGTGTTTGCCTCGGAGATCAAACAGATTCAGGCCTGGGATGCCCGGTACAGGAAGATCGACGAAGAATACATCGCACGTTTTCTCACCAACGTGGATACTCCGCTCACTGCTACGGCCTACCAGGGAGTGCGACTCATTGAGCCCGGCAGGATGTTGATCCAGACAGAGCGTGGTGACATTCAGTCGGTAGTCAGGACGGACCCGGACGCAGCCATCATGATAAGGTCGGTGCGGAGGATGTCGTTTGAGACCGCGGTTCGTGCACTTCGCACACTCCTCGATGAGGTGACCGCGGATGTCGTCGGCCGTTATGAAAGAATCGGCATTTTCCTGAGCGGCGGGACGGATTCCATGGGAGCGGCAGCGCTTGCCGCGTCGCACCTGCGCGATCTCGGCATAGCACCAGGCGACCGCCTTCATGCCTACTGTTTCGACTTTACCGGCTTCCCCGATGCAGACGAACGTCATATAAGCAGGCAACTAACGGATTTGTATGGAATCCCCGTAACGGAGATACCGGTCCGCGACGCCATGCCGCTCTCCGACTTAAGGCTTGCGGATATAGACGACCCTGGAATCGGGGTGTACCAGGAGCTATTCGAGTATACCTGCCGGGTTGCGGCAAAGGACGGTATGACAGCCATGCTCTCCGGCAACCGAGGTGATCTGTTGTTTGGCGAAACGGTTTACGATCTATTTGGGCCGCTCGCCAGAGGTAACTGGAAGGACTTTTATGCCGAGATGGCCCATCTGTCGGCTCACTACGGCACCGGCTTGTGGAGGTACATGGCACGTCAGGCCGCATCAGCGACCACTCGGCTGATAGAACGAGCCCTGCCCCGGCCCTTCGCAGCGATCCGACGATTTCGGCACCGTCGAGCGCGACTGCTACACCAGATTCCAGACTGGATCGAGGACGAACTCCGCCGCGACGACGATCTTTCGAGCTGGCTCCGAAACGACTATGAACAGACCCGCTGGACCACCTTGAGGCAGCGTCGGGCGACGATGATCCGGTCACCGATTCAAATGAGAGGCACTCTTTCATCGGAGCGTACGCTCGCACGACATGGTCTCGCGCATCTTGACCTCTGGAGCGATCAACGCCTCGCCGAGTTCGCCTTATCGATTCCTCAGCACCTGGTCACCACGCCCAGGTACCCGAAGAAGCTCGTCCGTGCGGCTCTCGCGCCGCTCATGCCGCAGGGGTCGGAATCCATCACTCAGAAAATTTATCCAATCAGCGTGTATGAGGCGACGGTGAGAAGCCCTAACCGGAACATGTCCGCGATCCTCACCGACATGACCGCGCATGAGAAGGGATTTCTCAACGAACATCGGTTACGGAAGGCACATGATGCGATGGTTCGTAAAGAAGCCGATCCGCCTGCATTCTGGCGGGCAGTCGCCCTGGAACGTTGGCTGCGGAAGTAACGGCGCGCCATGTTGCTATATGCCGGTGCGCCAAAGGTTACAAGATAATGGCGGATCGCATACGACATTACGTCCAGCGACTTCAATTAACTCGGACGACAATGCGTAGATCGCGCACGTATACACCTCCCATCCTGACCGACTGGGGCGGAATCGAAGATCTCACCGGCGTAGGTCAGACGCATCCGGGGGGAGATATCCACATGGGTAGTGTAATACCACCGGGTCATCAAAATGGAGGCGGGCCCGGAAACGGCAACGGACCCGGCAACGGCAATGGACCCGGTAACGGAAACGGGCCGGGGAACGGATTCGGTGGCCCACCTCCCTGGGCGGGCGGACCGGGGGGACCAGGCGGCTTCCCGTTTTAGTTTGTCCAGTGATGGTTTTCGCGAAGTTAGCGGAGCACTACTCGAAGTGGTCAGAGCATCGGCTCGGTGGCACGTTCACCGAGCCGATTGACTTTTTACGCGCCGTTGCG
>CBFGYX010000225.1:0-3765 GCA_965653075.1 uncultured bacterium | reverse complement strand
AACGCCACGGTTCTGCGATAGCGTTCTGCCGAGCGAGAAGTCGAGAGTGCGGCCGTCGAGATCCGTCACAACGCCTCCGGCCTCGGTGGTGATGATCGCGCCCGCCGCGTGATCCCAGATTTTCTCCCGGTAGTCGCCTCGTGGAATGCGCATGTAGACATCGGCCTCGCCGGCCGCGACGATACCGTATTTGGCCTGGGAATCGAGCCTCAGCGGCTCCGATTTTATCCCAAGGATGCTTGCCGCACGTGCCGACACACCGTGCGCGCTATGACCCGACTCGAGCGACTCCGAGAACACCGCCCGCTCGGGGCTGGACGTTCCGCGAACGCTGATTCTCGCTTCCTCCGGACTCTCCCCGTGATTACCCGCTACCGGCAGGACATATGCTCCCCTTCCTCGGACGGCGACCAGGACGACACCTTCCCTCCCACCTAATTGTAGCGCCGGGCACGCGAGTGCGCCGACAACGGGCTCGCCGTCGATGACCAGTGCGATAGCAACTGCATACTGGTCGCCGCGCAGGAATCCTTTTGTACCGTCGATGGGGTCCACGGTCCAGAATCGTCCTCGGCCACCCGAGGCGTCTCCGACGTCGATCCAGGCGCATACGTCTTCGGCCGAGGCATCGCCAACCTGGTTCTCGACCAAGCGCCGCACCTCTTCGAGTGTTCGGGGCCGTGTCCGCAAGGCCGATGAGTCCTCCTCCGCCACGATTCGATCCTCCGGGAAGGCCTCACGGATGATCCGACAAATTATCGCCTGGCTGCCGAAGTCAGCCACCGTCACCGGCGACTCATCATCTTTAGAGAGGCTGGCGCCGTCGAAGCTCGCACGCACCTCCATACACAGCCGTGCCGCAACACGTGCAGCAGAAACGGCTGTTGAGCGTTCGCGAAGAAAAGAACCAGGCATGGGTATGTGAGCTGTTCGAGATGGCGCACGAAGTTAAGGCAACGCGTCGAACCTCGGAACGTCGGGCAGGAATTCGATCATTCGACTGCTGCGGTCCACCCGAAAGCAGAAGTGCTCGAGCCCGTTTGATACCACGACCAGCGGCGCACCCACGACGATATTGTAGCGACCCACCTGTTCGAAAACCTCCTGCCGAAGCCTGACCTCCGGCGCTTTGCACTCAACAAGCAGGCACGGATCACCGCGTCGGTCATGCGCCACCAGGTCGGCTCGCCACGGCATCCCCTGATACGTATATCCACGTTCCACCGCGAGCAGCGACGCGGGATATCCTCGATGGCGTGAAAGGAATGATATCACGTGCTGCCGGACCCACTCCTCCGGTGTCAGGCGAACGTACTTTCGACGTATATCGCACAGAATGCTGTGCCCCTTTTCGCTCGTCTGGATCTGCGGACTGATCTCGGGAAACGTAAGTAGTGGCAGTTCCATCCGAAAAAATGTTGGGTTAGAAAGCGAGTCGATAGTGATCTATTCCATATTTTTCGTCACTAGACCGATCTACGGCGCATGGTTCCGCCGTCATAGATACTCGGGGAGCGGTAGCGCTTCCAAATTCTTAATTTAATTAATCTTGCCTGATCCTTGACCTCGCGCCATGCGAGCCCTTATCATTGGCGCTTCGATAACACGACTTGATCGGCCCGATCCACAACATGGCCCACCGCTTTAACATCTTCATGTGTATGTGCTGCATGCCCTGTTGCGGCTGTATGCAACACGCCAACCACATGAAGGGAGCGGGCCAGGCTACCGAATTGTGTCCGACCGGAATGGATTAGTCCGGAAAGTACACGACACAAACGTTCAGCCCACTCACTTCCCGGTGAGTGGGCTTTTTTTGTGCCTTTTTTCTACCACCTCGACAGACAACCCGTCACCCACCCAATGAACGAGACCACCTGGAAGGAGCGTTTGACCGACACGATGCTGCCTCATCTCGCACGCGAGATTGACGTATTCGAGGGTCAGATGGAGCTCCGCCGTCAGGGAAAGATTGATGAGAAGGTCTTTGCGGAGACCCGCCTCCGCCGCGGCATCTATGGCCAACGTTACGACAACGGCCAGCGTCATGACGGTTTCCAGACACGGACGCTCGAGTTCCCACAGGAACTGAACAAGGGTCCGGACACGCTCTGGGATGCACCGGGAATGATGCGCATCAAGATCCCTTTCGGTGGCCTCAATACGGAGCAGATGGAGGTGCTTGCCGCGCTCGCCGATGATTATTCCGACGGCATCCTGCATATCACCACACGGCAGGATATCCAGCTCCACTACGTCCACATCGAGGACACGCCCGACCTGATGCGTCGCCTGGCCGCAGTAGGCATCACCACCCGCGAGGCCTGTGGCAACTCGGTGCGGAATGTCACGGCCTGCCCGCTTGCCGGCGTTTGCACGACCGAAGCCTTCGATGTGACGCCGTACTCGCATGCGCTTGCCTACCACTTGCTTGGCCACGACGATACGCAGGACTTCGGCCGCAAAGTGAAAATCGCTTTCTCGGGATGTGAGCACGAAGCGTGCGCCCTCGTCAAGATGCACGACATCGGATTGCTGGCGCGCGTGCAGGAGGTCGACGGCCGGCTTCGGCGCGGCTTTGCGATCTACGTTGGCGGTGGCCTCGGCGCCGTCCCGCAGCAGGCCAAGGTGCTCAGCGAATTCGTGCCCGAGGAGGAGATCATGCCGATCTCTCAGGCCATCGGCCGTGTGTTTGCCCGCCTCGGCGAGAAGCGTAATCGCAACCAGGCTCGTCTCAAGTTTCTCGTGTCCAAGCTCGGCATCGACGAGTTTCGCCGGCTCGTTTTCGAGGAACGCGCGGTTCTTCCACACGACGACAAGTGGTCGGGCTATCTGGAAGACGTCAGAAAGTACGAGGAAACTCCGCTCAATCTGCCGTTCCTGCTCGACGAGGATGCGCGGACCGAGGAGTTCGACCGTTGGTACGCCACCAACGTTTACCACCAGCGCCAGGCGGGGTATGCGACGGTCACGGTCTACCTGCCGCTGGGCGATTTGACGGCGCGCCAGATGATCGACCTCGCCGACATCGCGAGGAAGTACGTCGGCGACACCGTACGGACCACCGTCGAGCAGAACATCGTCTTGCGGTGGGTGCCTGAGTCTGATCTGCCCGCGCTCTACGAGGATCTTCGCAAGATCAATCTCGGCGACCCGGGTGCGGGCTCCATCGTGGATATTACTTCATGCCCCGGTACGGACACCTGCAAACTCGGAATCGCCTCCTCCCGCGGGCTGGCAGGTGAGCTACTCACACGGCTCAACGTTCAGAGTGCGACGCTGCCGGACGCCGTGCAAGACCTCAAGATCAAGATCAGCGGCTGCTTCAACTCGTGCGGCCAGCACCACGTGTCGGATATCGGCTTCTACGGCAACAGCCGAAAGGTAGGCAACTACCGGGTACCCTTCTTTCAGGTGGTGCTCGGCGGGCAGTGGCAAGAGAACGCCGGCAGCTACGGTTCCGGGATCGGAAGCGTGCCGTCCAAGGCAATCCCTGACGTGCTTGACGCCATCACCAAACGATATACCGCCGAGCAAACACGAGGCGAGACGTTTCAGAGCTGGGTGGCGCGCGTCGGAAAGCGAGAGCTTCGCGAGTTGATCCGCCCCTTCATGGACACGCCGCCGATCCACGAACGACCCGATTATTTTTCGGATTGGGGTGATCCGCGGACGTTCACGCTCGATGATCTCGGGGTCGGCGAGTGTGCGGGCGAAGTCGTTTCGCTGTTTGAAATGGAGGTAACGGTTGCCGAATCGGAGGCG